>CAUBWQ010000010.1 GCA_958439775.1 uncultured Collinsella sp.
GGGGGCTGTGGGGCAAGATTGTGCTCGGGTGCATTCCCGCCGCGGCGATCGGTCTGCCGCTTAACGACTGGATGGAGGAGCATTTCTATAATGCTCCCGTCGTGGCGCTGGCGCTCATTGTGTACGGCGTGCTGTTTATCGTGATCGAAAACTGGCGCGCGAACAAGCGCGACCAGGCCGCTCTTGCCGGTTCGTTTGGCGCGCGTGCCGTGGTGGCGGGCGGACGACCCGCTGGTGCGCATTTTGCCGCGCCCGCTGCGACTGCCGCTGCAGACGATGACGATAACCTGGACTTTGGCTCCATCACTACGCTCGAGGACCTGAGCTGGAAGACCGCGCTGGGTATTGGTTGCTTCCAGGTGCTCTCGCTGATTCCTGGCACATCGCGTTCCGGCTCTACCATCATCGGCGGCCTGCTGCTGGGCTGCACGCGCTCGGTGGCGTCTAAGTTCACGTTCTTCCTGGCTATTCCCGTTATGTTTGGCGCAAGTGCGCTCAAGCTGGTCAAGTACTTCGTTAAGGGTGGCACCTTCGGCACCAACGAGATCGCCATCCTGGGCGTGGGCTGCATCGTGGCCTTTGTGGTTTCGCTTATCGCCATCAAGTGGCTTATGGGTTTCGTCCGCCGTCATGACTTCAAGTGCTTCGGCGTCTACCGCATCATTCTGGGCATCGTGGTGCTCGCGTACTTCTTCGTCCTGGAGCCGATGCTCGGCCTCTAACTTAGTCGACGCTGCGCGGCGGCCGGGGCGACAACTTGTCATTCAAAGGGGGCGGCATGACCAGAAGGTCTATGCCGCCCCTTTTCATGCCAATTTGTTCGCCCCGGCCACCGCTCGCTGCTGCTGCCATGACATCGGCGGTTTCGTGATTGTCAATTGATTGGCGCAGACCAACCTGACCCCATTGCGCCAAATTCGCTGGGGCGGGCCTGACGGTGACGCACGGAGTCGTGGTGTGATTTGCGTCGGTGTCCGCGCGGCTCGGTATACTGGTACGGCTCAAACTATGGCGCTGCCCGCAGGCGCGCCGCCCGGCAGATGAGGAAAAGAACGCCGCGGTACCCGTGCCGCCCACGCCGGAACCCGTGCCGCTCGATGCATACACCGCCCCTGCAGCGCCGGAGCCCGAGCTCGTCCCGCTCGACATCTACGACGCTCCCGCGCCGGCGCCCAAGCCCGCCAAGCCGCTCGTCGACATTGACAGCCTTAATCCCGCCCAGCGCGAGGCGGTCCTGTCCACCGAGGGTCCGTTGCTGGTGCTCGCCGGCGCCGGCTCGGGCAAGACCCGCGTCTTGACCTTCCGCATCGCACATATGCTCGGCGACTTGGGTGTTAAGCCTTGGCAGGTTCTTGCCATCACGTTTACCAACAAGGCCGCGGCCGAGATGCGCGAGCGTCTGGCGGCGCTCATTCCCAGCGGCACCCGCGGCATGTGGGTGTGCACCTTCCATGCCATGTGCGTGCGCATGCTGCGTGAGGACGCCGACTTGCTGGGCTATACCGGTCAGTTCACCATCTACGATGATGATGACTCAAAGCGCATGGTGCGTGACATTATGCAGGCGCTCGGCATCGAGCAAAAGCAGTTCCCCATCAACATGATCCGCAGCAAGATCAGCTCGGCCAAAAACGCCATGATCGGCCCCGAGGACATGCTCAAGAGCGCCGATAGCCCCAACGACAAAAAGGCCGCGCAAGTCTACCTGGAGCTGGAGCGCCGCCTGCGCGCCGCCAATGCGATGGACTTCGACGACCTGCTCGTGCGCGCGCTCGAGCTGCTGCGAACCCGCCCCGAGGTGCTCGATAAGTACCAAGAGCGCTTCCGCTACATTAGCGTCGACGAGTATCAGGACACCAACCACGTCCAGTACGAGATCGCCAACCTGCTGGCCGCTAAGTACCAAAACCTCATGGTCGTGGGCGACGATGACCAGTCCATTTATAGCTGGCGTGGCGCCGACATCACCAACATCCTGGACTTTGAGAAGGACTTTAAAAACTGCAAGACCGTCAAGCTGGAGCAGAACTATCGCTCCACGGGTCACATCCTGAGCGCCGCCAATGCCGTTGTTCGCCATAATTCGCAGCGCAAGGACAAGCGCCTGTTTACGGCCGAGGGCGACGGCGAGAAGATTCAGGCCTTCCAGGCAAGCGATGAGCGCGACGAGGGCCGCTGGATTGCTGGCGAGATCGAAAAGCTGCATTCCAAGGGCACGAGCTACGACGACATCGCCGTGTTCTACCGCACCAACGCCCAGTCGCGTATCCTCGAAGATATGTTTCTGCGCGCAGGCGTGCCCTACAAGATCGTGGGCGGCACGCGATTCTTCGACCGTGCCGAGATCCGCGACGTCATGGCCTACCTTAAGATGATCGTGAACCCGGCCGACGAGATGAGCGTCAAGCGCGTCATCAACACACCTCGCCGCGGCATCGGTTCCACCTCGATCCAAAAGATCGAGCAGCTGGCGCGCGACAACCGCTGCTCGTTCTTCCAGGCCTGCGAGATCGCGTGCGCCGAGACCGGTATGTTTAGCGCCAAGGTGCGCAATGGCCTGTCGAGCTTTGTGTCGCTGGTGCGCGAGGGTCGCCGCATGGACGGCGAGCTCAAGGACGTGGTCGAGATGGTTGTCGATCAGACGGGCCTACTGCAGGCTTTCCGTGCGGAGGGCACCATGGAGTCCGAGAGCCGCGCCGAGAACATTCAGGAATTCCTGGGCGTTGCAGCCGAATTTGAAGAGACGCACGAGGATATCGAGGGTACGCTCGAGAGCCTAGAAGAGCTGCGCGCGGCCGGTGTTGCCGACGTGCCCGCCGGCGCCGAGCCCGAGCCCGTCGTGGTGAGCGCGCCTGCGCCTGAGCCGGGACCGTCCGCCCCGGCATCCTCGTTTGAGGCGCTGGTCGGCGCTCGCGACGCCGCTGGTTCCAACCCGCTCGATAGCCTGGCCGCCCCGGCGCTCTCGCCGCAGGATGCCCTGGCCGCCGCCATCGCGGGTAACGCCTATGCCGCGCCGACGGAGATGCCGGCGGGCGCCGTGCATGCCGACGAGATCGAGCGCACCTACGGTTCGCTCACCTGTAAGGCGCTGCCCGCTCTCATGGAGTGGCTGGCCCTGCGCTCCGACTTGGATTCTTTGGCAGGCGAGACGCATGCCATCACCATGATGACCATCCACTCCGCCAAGGGCCTGGAGTTCCCGGCGGTGTTCGTGGCCGGCATGGAGGAAGGCATCTTTCCGCACGTGCACGACTTTGGCGGCAGCGATGATCCGGGCAAGCTCGAGGAGGAGCGTCGCCTGGCCTACGTCGCCATCACGCGTGCCCGTAAGCGCCTGTTCCTGACCTATGCGGCCACGCGTCGCACCTACGGCTCGACCTCTGCCAACCCGCGCTCGCGCTTTCTCAACGAGATTCCGTTTGAGGATATCGAGTTTAGCGGTATCGGTTCTGCCGGTTTTGAAGGCACGGGCTGGGAGAAGCGCGGCGACCGTCACGGCACCTTTGGCTCGGGCATGGGTTCGGATATGTATGGCGGCAAGGTATTTGGTTCGCATACGCGCTCGACCGGCGGTTCCGGTTCGCGCGGCGGATCGAGCTTTGACGATTTCTTTGGTGGCAGCAGCTACGGGACCGAGCGCCATCGTGGGGTCTCGCCCGACGCTGGCCGTGTTGCCTCGACCTTTGGCTCGGGCGCACCGCGAGCCAAAAAGCCCTCGTCCAAGGTGTCCCCGACGGTGGAGCGCAAGGTCGATCGCGCCAGCGCATCGCAGGACTTTGCCGCAGGCGATACCGTGAGCCACAAGACCTTTGGCACGGGTACCGTGATCTCGGTCGCCGGAGACATGATCGAGGTTCAATTCGAAAAGACCGGCCAGACCAAAAAGCTTATGAAAGGTTTTGCACCGATCGTCAAGCTGTCGTGATCCCGGCGGACCTGGGCGGGCGTATGGGGCAACATCGCCTGCTCGGGCAGTCCTGCGCAAGACGGAGGCCACATTAAGTGGCCTCCTTTGCGTGCGGAACTCGCGATCGATGTTGCCCCATACGCCCGCCCGGGTCCTTGGGTAACGTTGCTGGACGAACGTCGCTTTGCTCGTTCGCTTTTTGATCTGGAGAGCCGGGTGGGCTGAATACTTAGACATGGCAAGGGGCTCCCCCGTTGAAGAACGGGGGAGCCCCTTGTTGCGTTTGGGTTGTTGTTGCGACCTAGAGGTGGCTGATAATCAGTTCCATATTGCCCTCGAGCTCGATCTTGTCCACGGTACTGGGGGCCAGCAGGTGGCTTCCCTTGTGGACGGGGTCGCCGCAGACGGTGCCTTTGCCGTCGATGACCGACAGGCACATGAAGGGCCAGCGCTGGTCGAGGGTCTTGCTGCCGTTGACGCGCACGCGATCGACGGTGTAGCAGGGGTTGGACTCGAGCTCGGTCACGCCGTCCACCTCGGGCGCGGTTATCGTGCCGTCGGTCGGAGCCTGAGCATCAAAGTTTATGCAGTCGAGGCTCTGCTCAATGTGCAGCGGACGCAGCTTGCCGTCGGTGCCGGGACGGTCGTAGTCGTACAGGCGATACGTCACGTCGCTCGACTGCTGCGTCTCCAAAATGAGCGTGCCGGTCTTGATGGCGTGCACGGTACCGGAATCAATCTGGAAAAAGTCGCCCTTGTGGATCGGCAGTACGTTGAGCATGTCGTCCCAGCGGCCGTCCTTGATCATCTGTGCGGCCTCGGCGCGGTCATGCGCGCGCTGGCCGACGATGATCGTGGCGCCAGGCTCGCAATCCAGCACATACCAGCACTCGGTTTTGCCCAGGCTACCGTTCTCGTGCTCAGCGGCGTACTCGTCGTTGGGATGAATCTGGATCGAAAGGTCGTCCTTGGCGTCCAGAATCTTAATGAGCAGCGGGAACTCCTTGCCCTCGCAGTTGCCAAAGAGCTCGCGGTGCTCGGCCCACAGCCACGAAAGCGTGTGGCCTGCATACGGGCCCTCCGCAATCTGGCAGTCACCGTTGGGGTGGGCCGAGATGGCCCAACACTCACCGATGGGACCATCGGGAATGTCGTAACCAAATACGGTTTCGAGTTGACGGCCGCCCCAGATCTTCTCGTGGAAGATCGGCGTCAGTTTAATCAAATCGGACATGTTCATACTCCCATTGTGCTGCGTGGGCGCCGCGTAAAACTGCTCAAAACGAGCGCCCGCATGACTACAAAAACCTATGCCAACGTTACGTTGTGCAACTCAAAGCGGTCGCCAACGTTGCGCGAGACCGAATACTCAAAGGCGGCGCCGCTATCCAAGAAGCCAATCTGGTTGAGTTCGAGCAGGGGAGAGTCGGGTTTGGTATCCAGGCGCTCAGCTTCTTCCTCGGTTGCTGCCACGGCGCGAATGGTACGGTGAAAGCTCGAAATCTTCAGCCCACATTGCTCGCGGATGAATCGGTAGAGCGATCCGTACAGGTCCTTCTTTTTCAGCCCCGGAATCAGCTCGAGGGGCATGTAGGTGTACTCGATAACGATGGGCTTCTCATCGGCCTGACGCACGCGCACGACGTGATAGGCAAAGTCATCCTCGGCAATTCCCAGCTGGGCTGCGATGTCCGCCGGTGGATTAACGATCGAGAAATCGTAGACCACCGAGGTCACCTTCTCCCCGCGGTGCTCATACGAAAAACCCTGGGCACGGTCGTTTTTGCCCTGGAAAAACGCCTGGCCGGGAAGCCCCGCCGTGTCCTTAACGTAGGTACCCGATCCGCGTCGGCTGGTAATAAGACCTTCCTCGGTGATTTGTTCAATAGCTCGTTTGACGGTGATTTTGGAAACGCTATAGAGCTCGCAGAACTCAACGACGGTGGGAAGCTTGTCGCCCGGTTTAAGAGCGCCATCCTCGATACTTCGACGAATATCTGCAGCTATCGCCTCGTATTTGGGAATCATGGAACCTCCTTTCCGACATATATGAATACAAAAGTAAGTATAACCCTCAACAGGGCACCCATATTACTTTTATCTAAGAAGTTCGAGAAAGAAAAAAGAAAAAGACGCTTTACTTTTAAAATTAGAGCGCTATAGTTTAAGCAACGAACGGAATCCTTCCGCACAACAGGATCGACCGTTTGGGGACGGTTTTGTTTTGGCGGGTTGGATATCGGTATGACCGGTGCGCGCCCGCGCCGGATAACCTGCCAAAGCAAACCCGTCTCCAACCGGAAGCTCTAGAACACGAAAGCGAGGACTTTGATGGCACAGTATCAGCTGCCCAACGACTTCTTCTTTGGCGCTGCTATGTCCGGCCCGCAGACTGAGGGTCAGTGGAACCAGGGCGGCAAGCTCGAGAACCTGTGGGACACCTGGTCCATCCAGGATCTGGGTTCGTTCTACAACTGCGTTGGCTCTTATGCCGGCAATGACTTTATGGCCAAGTACCAGGAAGACTTTCGCATTTTGAAGGACTTGGGCCTGAATACCTATCGCACTTCCATCCAGTGGAGCCGTCTGCTCGATGCCGACGGCAACCTTAACGAGGAGGGCGCCGCGTGGTATCACGAGCTGTTCCGCGCCTCTCGCGAGGCTGGTCTGGAGCCGTTCGTCAACCTGTACCACTTTGACATGCCCACCTACCTCTTTAACCGTGGCGGCTGGGAGAGCCGTGAGGTCGTCGAGGCTTACGCGCATTACGCCGACGTCGCCTTCCACGAGTTTGGCCAGGAGATTAAGTACTGGTTCACCTTTAACGAGCCCATCGTCGAGCCCGAACAGCGCTATCAGGAGGGCGTGTGGTTCCCGCAGCTCCACGACTTCAACCGCGCCCGCACCGTGCAGTATCACATCTCGCTGGCGCACGCGCTGGCCGTGGCCAACTATCGTAAGGCCTATGACGAGGGCGCTATTCGCGCCGATGCCAAGATCGGCATGATCAACTGCTTTACTCCGGTCTACACCAAGGAGAACCCCAGCGAGGCAGACCTCGAGGCCGTGCGTATGACCAGCGGCATCAACAATCGCTGGTGGCTCGACCTTATTACCAAGGGCGAGCTTCCTGCCGATGTGCTCGACAGCCTGGCCGAGGGCGGCGTTAAGCTCCCGTTCCGTGCCGGCGACCAAGAGATTCTCAAGCAGGGTGTTGTCGACTGGCTCGGCTGCAACTACTACCACCCCACGCGTGTTCAGGCACCGGCGAGCAAGGTCGACCAGTACGGCCTGCCGCATTTTGCCGACGAGTACGTATGGCCCGATGCCGTTATGAATGAGAGCCGCGGCTGGGAGATCTACCCGCAGGGCCTCTACGACTTTGGCATGGACTGCGCTAAGAACTACCCCGATCTTGAGTGGTTCGTTTCCGAGAACGGCATCGGCATCATGGACGAATACAAGAACCGCGATGCCGAAGGAACCATCCAGGATGACTACCGCGTCGACTTTGTGCGCCAGCACCTGGAGTGGGTTGCCAAGGCAATCTCCGAGGGCGCCAAATGCCGGGGCTATCACTACTGGGCCGTCATCGATAACTGGTCTTGGGCCAATGCCTTTAAGAATCGCTATGGCTTTGTCGAGGTCGATCTCATGGACGGCTACAAGCGCCGCCTTAAGAAGTCGGCAGCCTGGCTCAAACAGGTCGCCACGACCCACGTGGTTGATTAGCGACCGGGCGAACGCCCAGACCGCGCGCCGCCGCGCGCAACACATGGCACATCTGGTGGCAGAGGGCGACAGACCACCGTGCGCATAGGAAAAGGCCGGATTTGAAAGTTAGGAGCAATCATGGCCAGTGACAACGGAAAGAGCTTCCTCGACAAGTTTGCCGAGGTCTCTGCGAAGGTGGGAAATCAGGTTCACCTGCGTTCCCTGCGTGACGCCTTCGCGACCATCACGCCGCTCTATATCCTTGCGGGTATCGCGGTTCTTATTAATAACGTCGTGTTCCCTCTGTTCCCGCTCGATGCGGCGGGCCTTGCCAACCTTCAGACGTGGGGTTCGGCAATTACGCTGGGCACCCTCAACGTCTCTGCCATTATCTTGGCCGGATTGATTGGCTACAGCCTCGCCAAGAACAAGCGTTTCGATAACCCGCTCGCTTGCGTGGTCGTCGCCATCTCTGCCTTCGTCATCATGATGCCGCAGCAGATCACCGCCTCGCTTGCCGCCACGAGCCCGCTGCTCACCGACAAGATCACCTCCGCCGAGGTCACGGGCGCCCTTTCGACTGCCAACACCGGCACTAACGGTCTGTTCTCGGCCATTATCATCGCTCTGCTCTCCGTCTCGCTCTTCATCAAGATTTCTGGCGTCGAGAAGCTCAAGGTTAAGCTGGGCGAGGGCGTGCCCCCCGCGGTCTCCAACTCCTTCAACGTCATGATCCCGATGCTGCTCAACCTCGCGATCTTCGCTCTTGCCGCGGCCCTGCTCGCCGTGTGCGCTGTTATCCTCATCTACACCCTTGCCAACCTGCTGTTCTGCGTCGGTATTCACCAGTCCACCATCTCTGGCGCTACCGTCGAGCCGATCCTGACCATGCTCATCGTCGACAACATGGCTACCTTTGCCGCCGGTGGCACCATCCAGCCCGATCACTACATGAACATGCAGATCGTTAACAGCTTTGCCCTCATCGGCGGCTCGGGCTGCACCCTCATGCTTCTGCTCGACACGCTCCTGTTCTCCAAGAACAAGGCTTCCGAGACCGTTTCCAAGATGGCTATCCTGCCTGGTCTGTTCAACATCAACGAGCCGGTTATCTACGGTTACCCCATCGTGTACAACCTGCCGCTCATGATTCCGTTTGTCCTCCTCCCCGATCTGTTCATCGGCATCACCTATGGCCTTACCTGCGCAGGCATCATCAGCCCCTGCATCGCCCAGGTGCCCTGGACCATGCCTCCCGTCATCAATGCCCTGCTCGCTACGGGCTTTGACTGGCGCGCCGGCGTGTGGCAGGCTCTCGAGATTGTCATTGGCATGGCCGTCTACCTGCCCTTTATGAAGATTTCCGAGAAGGCAATCGCCAAGCAGGAGGCTCTCGCCGAGTAGAACGCCTAACGTTCGTCCCTTTCACCTTTGCGGGCGCCGGTACGCGGTGCCGGTGCCCGCGGCTCTCTCCCTTGTGTAAAGATGCAGGGGGGTGGGCACAATAGCCGCAAGGAATAAAACCAGTTGTCGTCTGCGCGCCGCGCAGTTATAAGGAGGAAACCATGAAGAAGATCATGCTCTGCTGCAATGCCGGTATGTCCACGAGCCTGCTGGTCCAGAAGATGCAGGCCGAGGTTGCAAACCGTGGTCTGGATATCGAGGTCGAGGCTCGTCCCATGAACGAGGCCCACGATCACCTGGACGAGTGCGACATGTTGCTGCTTGGCCCGCAGATCGGCTACACCAAGGGCGACTTTGAGAAGGAGGCCGCCGGTCGTTTTCCGGGCGAGGTCAGCAACATGGGCGACTACGGCCGCATGAACGCTGCCCGCATCATCGACCACTGCGTCAGCGTGATGGGCTAGGTGCTCTGTATGGAGGATATGAACGAACTGCAGATGACCTGCTTCGAGATCATCAGCTACGTCGGTACCGCCAAGAGCATGTACATCAATGCCGTGCAAAAGGCCAAGGAGGGCGATTTTGACGCCGCCGAGGAGCTTATCAAGCAGGGCGACGAGGCCTATAACGGTGGCCACGATGTTCACATGGGGCTTCTGAAGAAAGAGGCCAACGGCGAGCGTAACGGCGAGGCCCCGTTGATTCTGCTGCATGCCGAGGACCAGATGGCCGGTACCGAGACCATGCGCGTCATGGCGACGGAGCTCATCGAGATCCACAAGCAGCTGCAGGCACTTAAGGCCTAGTCGGCGTTATCGCCGCGAAGGACCGTGCGGTCCAACAGACAACATAGTCCCTTTGACGGGCGCCGGGAGTCTCCGCCTCCCGGCGCCTCTATTTTTGGGGATGGTCTTGTGCGGCCTGTTGAGCGGCCATTTGCGTTTCCCAGGATAAAACCTGCCAAAACAAACCTGTCCCTTTTTGGTAGGTTTTTGCCTTGGGAGCGGTACCATACAGGCAATGTTTAAACGAGAAAGGCGGGCTCCCATGGAACCTAAGCAGTACTACATCGGCATTGACGTCGGCGGCACTTCGGTTAAGGAGGGTCTGTTCGACGAGGACGGCAACCTGCTGGCCAAGGCCAGCGTGCCTACGCCTCCCATCGTTGACGCTGCGGGCTTTGCCGCGGTGACCGAGGCTATCGACCAGGTGGTCGCCAAGGCCCAGATTCCGCGCGCCTTTGTGGCTGGCATTGGCCTGGCCGTTCCGTGCCCCATCCCGGCGTCGGGCGATGCCAAGGTCAAGGCCAACATTGCCATTAACCTGCCCGAGCTGAGGATCGCCATTCAGCAGCACTGCCCCGACGCGGTCGTTAAGTACGAGAACGATGCCAACGCCGCCGCCATGGGCGAGGCCTGGCTCGGCTCTGCCAAGGGCGTGCAGAACGTGGTGATGGTCACCATCGGTACCGGCGTGGGTGGCGGCGTTATCGTTAATGGCGACGTGGTATCGGGCGTTGTGGGTGCTGGCGGCGAGATTGGCCACATGTGCCTGAACCCAGCTGAGGAGCGCACCTGCGGCTGCGGCGGCCATGGCCACCTGGAGCAGTATTCCAGCGCCACCGGCGTGGTGAGCAACTACCTTGCCGAGTGCAAGAAGGCGGGCGTCGAGCCCATCGAGCTCACCGGCCCCTCCGATTCCAAGGACGTGTTCCAGGCCTGCCGCGAGGGAGACAAGCTCGCGCTGGCCGCGGCCGATACCATGGCCGATTATCTCGGTCGTGCCCTGGCGCTTATTGCCAACGTGGTCGACCCCGAGATGTTCCTGATCGGCGGCGGTGCGTCTGCCTCGGCCGATGTCTACCTCGACAAGGTTCGCGAGCACTTCCAGCGCTACGCGCTTTCCGCCTCGCGCGAGACGCCCATTAAGGTCGCTTCGCTCGGCAACGACGCCGGCATCATCGGTGCCGCATACGTAGCCCTGCGCGCCGCCGGTAAATAGCTGGTGCAAGGGGGTCAGGTTACTTTGCACCAACATGGTGCAAAAGGGACAGCCTTGGCCCCCATACCTGCCACAAAATATGCCGTGGCCCTTCCGTCTGCGAAGGCTCGGCATCGGCGTGCTACCATAGCTACGTCCAAGTACACATATCAAGTGGAGGATATCCATGGCAAACGTTCTTGTCTTTGGTCACCAGAACCCCGATAACGACGCCATCATGAGCGCCGTCGTCCTGTCCCAGCTGCTCAACCAGGTTGAGTATGCCGGCAACACCTACGAGGCCTGCGCCCTTGGTCAGCTTCCGGCAGAGTCCGCCAAGCTGCTCGCCGACGCCGGCATCGCCGAGCCCCGCGTGATCGAGTCCGTCGAGGCCGGTCAGCTCGTCGTCCTCACCGACCACAACGAGTCCGCCCAGTCCGTCGCCGGCCTTAAGGACGCCACGGTCTTTGGCGTCGTCGATCACCACCGCATCGGCGACTTCGAGACCGCCGGCCCGCTGCACTACATCTGCCTGCCCTGGGGTTCCAGCTGCACCATCGTCACCAAGCTCGCCGGCGTGCTCGGCGTTGAGCTTTCCGATGTCCAGGCTAAGCTGCTGCTCTCGGCCATGATGACCGACACGCTCATGCTCAAGAGCCCCACCACCACCGATGTCGACCGCGCCGTCGCCGCCAAGCTCGGCGAGCAGGTGGGCGTCGACCCGGTCAAGTTTGGCATGGAGGTCTTCCTCACCCGTCCGTCCGGCTCCTTCACCGCAGCCGAGATGGTCGGCAACGACATCAAAATGTTCGAGCCCGCCGGCAAGAAGCTGCTCATCGGCCAGTACGAGACAGTCGACAAGAGCCGCGCACTCGGCATGATCGACGAGATTCGCGAGGCCATGCGCGCCTACGCCGCCGAGAAGGGTGCTGACGGCATTGTCCTGTGCATCACCGACATCATGGAGGAGGGCTCGCAGGTCCTGCTCGAGGGCGAGACCGAGGCCGCTCAGAAGGGTCTGGGCATTGCCGACGAGCACGACGGCGTCTGGATGCCGGGCGTCCTCTCCCGTAAGAAGCAGGTCGCTGCCCCCATCATGGCCGCCTGCTAGGTTTAGTTGACCAAACGCCACGACCGGATCGCGGACGCCCCGCGCTCCGGTCGTTTTTTGTGCACGGCGCCGCGTCGTCTCTTGGACAGGCGTACCCGCGCCGTTAAGCAAATAATGTTCAACCTGTGGTTCCGCTTTTCGGCCACGCCTGCGTGCTTGTCGTGCAGGGTAGGCTAGATGCAAGCGTAATACGTTAGAGCGCGGCGCCGCCACTTGGGCGGGCCGTGCTTTTTTAAGACGGGAGCTTTCCCGTGAAAGGAGCCGCCCATG
>CAUBWQ010000011.1 GCA_958439775.1 uncultured Collinsella sp.
GTTGTTATCGGGCACCTCGAGCAGCACGCGGCACGTCGCGGACGAGTCCACGGGACGCACACCCTCGGGCAGGTTGGCCAAGCGCTCCTTTGCCACCAGGTTAAAGCTGTAGGTGGTGGTGTGATCGGCATTGTGTTGCTTGGTGGCAACACCATCCTTCACAGCACCGGCAAGGTTAATCGTCAGCTCATGGGATCCGCTGGCAGCATCGCCGAGCTTAAAGTAAACCTTACCGAAGTCGACCGTGGCGATACCGTTATCGCTCGCCTGGGTCTTACCCTCATCCATCCATACGAGCTCGCCGTCGGCCTTCTCCGCATACAGGTCAAACGCATACTGACCAGCCTCGATCTTGTCGCGGGAGTCCATCACCTTCTCGGCAGTAAGACCGTCGAATTTTCCGGTCGCAGCGTAGCTGTTGGTAAAGGACACCTGGGCCTTGGCGGTACCGTCCTTGGAGCTATAAGTTTTTGCATCATCGGCATCTTCGACATTGTTGTCGTCAAAATGCTTGACGGTAGTCTCGGTATAGAGCGAGCCGTTGCGGCGATTCTTAACCGCAATCTCTACCGTCCAATAGGACAAATCGTAGGTGTAACCGCGTTGCTTGCCGTTGTTCTCGACAACCTTGTAGGTAAACGTCTTACCCGCATCGTCCGTCGCAAAGGTCAGGCCACCCAAAATACCGGTGTGGGACGTACCATCGGTTTGCGGCTCATCGTTGGTAACGGTGAGCTTGCCCTTATCCGCGCGCAGCAGCTTGTTGAGCTTTTCGATTGAAGCATCGCCCTCGCCCGTCACCGTAAAGCCAAACATGCCGGCATGCAGGTCGTGTCCGTTGAGCGTCTTGACGATCTCCAGGCCGCCCTGGAGCTCGTAGCTCGTTGATGTTTGGTAGCTATTGGTGAAGATGAAGCCTTCCGAGCCGGTCGCGCCATCGGCGCGGGCCACAAGCTTACCGCCCTCATCGGTTACGGTAATGGTCAGGACATAAGTGTGCGTGTCATACTTCCACTCGCCGAGACCGCCATTCGGGGCCAGCTCGTTAATCGCAAACGTATACGTGCCCGGCTTGTTAAAGGTAAGCTTCGAAAAGTCAATCTTTTCGTGCTCTCCGTCCTTGAGGCCCTCCTTCGTTTGTGTCTTCTCAACATAGCCGTTGTCCGCACTCATCGAAGAGCCGGTGATGAGCTTGCCGTTGATGGCAGCCTTGGTAGCATCGTCAGCCGCGGTCATGGCAAAGGTGAACTTGTCCGGAGCATCGGCACCGACAACCACCTTTGTCACGGACGGGGTGTAGGTTGCCGCCTCGGTGACCGTATAGGTGTTCTTGAATTTGACCGTCGCGACACCGGTGGACGTTGCACCAGACGGATAGATCCACTGGCCCTCGAGCTCGTCCTTGCCATCGACCTGCTTGCTTACCGCTGTCGCGACTCTAAGCGTACCGTCGCCGTTATCCGCCACGACAGCCTTAACCGTATGGACCGTCTTGTCGTACGTATAGCCCGTCGCCTTGTCGTCAATCTCACTCACCGTATAGGTGAACGTCTTGCCGGCATCATCCTGAGTGAAGGTCAACCCACCCGCAGGTATCAAACTCACGGTCTTGGGGGCGTCGGCCTCGACGTTTGCGGTCTCAAAGACCTTGCCATTCGTGGAAATGCCAACCTTGCTGGCAGATGTCTCGTCGGTAGGCTTGACGATATAACGGAACGTGCTCTTAGGCGAGCCAAAAACGGTCGCGTCCTTGGGATACGTCAACGTCTTCTCGATCTGCAGACCGCCAGCGGCGCCATAGTCGAGACTTGCCTCATAGCGATTCACAAACGAGACGGCAGGCGTTGTGGCGCCGGCCTCACTTGCATCGTACTGCTGCACGTAAGTATGCGAATCTTGCTTGAGCTGGACGATCTTTTCGTCCGTCAGCGCGCTCGCGTCGGCGCCGTCGCCCAGCAGCTCCGTCACACCCGCACCCTTGAGCACGGTCGTCACGGTGTAGAGCTTAGCGGGGTCATCCTTGTGTGCAAGAACCTTGACGAGCACGATGACATCGCCGGTGTAGCCGGTGTCATAGGTGTAGCCGGCGGCAGCAGGCTGGTTCTCGTGAATGCGATAGGCAAACGTACGCCCCAGATCCTGTTCCGTGAGCTCACGGGCAAAGAGCTTCTCCGCCCCACTCGCGCTCACCACGGTGCCGGGCACGCCGGCCCCCGCAGCCGTATTAGACAGGCTGGCCTCGGAGCCATCGACCGATGTCTGAACGCCGTTGTGCCAAAGGCCTGTCGCGGTAAAGGTAAACTGTCCCGCGACAGAGGCGCGACCCTCGAGGGTCTTGCTGACCGTCACGCCACCAAAGGTGCCCGATGCATGGTACGCGTTGGTAAAGGCAGCCTTGTCGGTTACAGCCTTGTCCGCATCGGAGGCACCGGTGTTGGCGTAGGTCACGCTCGACACGCGCAGCTTGCCCGTGTGGTTGCCCGACTCATCCAGATCGGCCACCACGACGGTCGCGCGTGCAGTGTGCTTGTCCATGGACATGCCCGCCTGGCCATCCCGCGCAGCATCCTCGGTGATGTTGAAGCTAAAGGTACCCGCGCGGTTGAACGTCACGGTCGGGGCGGCTTCGGCGCCAAAGGCGAACGATGCCACGCGTCCCGACGCGGGCGCGCTGGCGACTGTCTTGTTGGCGTTAACGGCAACAACCCCATCCTTCACCGCCTGTGCAGTGGTTTTGCTCAAACCAGTTGCATTGGCATCGTCCGCAGCGGCGGTAAGGTTAAAGGCATAGCTCTCGCCCTGATTCCAGTCACGACCGCTCACCGTCTTTTGGCCCTGTAGGGTCACGCTCGTGGGATCCACACTATATATATTGGTAAAGGAGGGCGTGACATTCGTGTCCAGCTGCTTTACCGAACCGTCTTCTGCAATCTTGTAGTACTCGATCGAGGTCTGGATGCCGGCGCCCTTCTTGGCGTTGCGCACCACGGCGTAATAGATCGATCCGTCGTAGGTCATACCCGCGACGCTGCCGGGATTCTCAGCGAACTTGTAAACGTAAGCGCGTCCCGCATCCGGCTTGGCGGTATAGGAGATCGCCGGCCAGGTCACCGCGCCACCAACGGCGTTGTTGCCCACGGTCGCGGTGTTGCCCTCGGTACCCTGAGGCATGGGGGCCGCCATGTTCTTATCGACCGTATCGAGGCTGAATACCGCGTTGGCATCCGCATAGCCACCCACGCCCTCGAGCGTAAAGGTAAAGGCATTCCTGGCAAGCGGGAACGTTCCGGCGTTGTCGACTAGGTTCTTTTGAGCATGGATGGTGATGTCCCTCTCATGCTCGTCGTAGCGGTTGGTGAAGATCGCGTCGGCAACCTCTGTCTTGGTGTCGACGCCCGCGTCGTTGCGCTCCTGCGTCATCTTCACGCTCTTAACGACAAGAGCACCAGCTTGGTTGTCCTCCACCACGACCTCCGCTTTATAGCGGGCGGCGGAATAGCTTATGCCGTCTGCCCCGGCATCGGAACCGGGGATAACCTCCGAGATGGTATAGGTGTACGTGCCGGGCTTGGCATAGGTGATGTCGCCAAACGTTGCCGTCTTATAGGTGATGTCGCCAACCGTTTGCGTCTGGGCATTCTTGGTAAGCTCGACCGTCGCCACCTTGCTCTTGGCGCCCTTGGGCATGGGGACGCCGTCGTCGGCCGTAAGCTGCACGGTAAAGGTATCGCCATCGGCCCAATTGCGGCCCTCGAGCACCTTCTTGGCGCTTAGGCCATTCTTTACGGGGTTGACACTGTAGTTGTTGGTGAACTCTAGCTTGTTGCTCGCGGGAATCTTTCCGTCCTCGAGCGCGACGATCTTGCCCGTGATGGTGTTGCCGGTTCCGGACTGCTCCTCGCCGCCGGCCTTGCGGCTCACGAGGCTAAAGCCAGCCGGAAGCACCGACTCGTCGGCAGAGCCGGTCACAGTGTTAACGATGCTCGCCAGCACATTGCCACTGGACTCCTCGTCCTTAGTGGTGAGCTCGCTCACGCTATAGCTGTCACCCTTCTTGAGGTCGTATACGCGAATGGTCTCGCCGGCCTTGATGGAATGGGTGTCGCCGTTCCTAAGCTTAAAGGAATTGCCCACAGCGTTGCCATTCGCATCGAATACATGCGCCTCGTAGCCCTCCTGGGACCCCGGCAGGGTGAACTTAAACGTAAAGGTCAGATCGTTGCCCTTCGCATCCTTGGTGGGCGCGGTAAGGCCACTGTCCGCCGTCACCGTCACGGTCTTAGTCACTTGCAGGCGTGCCACGCGACGATCGGTATACTGCACGGCCGTTGC
This sequence comes from uncultured Collinsella sp., assembly GCA_958439775.1. Classification (GTDB taxonomy): domain Bacteria; phylum Actinomycetota; class Coriobacteriia; order Coriobacteriales; family Coriobacteriaceae; genus Collinsella. The sequence continues at coordinate 4,333 of CAUBWQ010000011.1, forward strand.
CGTGGTAAAGCTGAAGCGTGCCCAGATCGGTGCCATTGGTGGCATCATCGTCTTGATAAAGGGCCATGCGGTTGATGCCCGTATCGGCAAAGATGGTCGCCAGCTGGCCGTCGCGCTCGCCACCGTCCTCGACATAGCGCAGGATAGCCTTGGCACCTTGCGTCGTCTTGTCATAGCGCATATGCATCCAGTTGCCCGCAAGAGAAGGCGTCACGCCTTGGGCGGTGCACGTCTGGCCCCATGTCAGGTTTCCGTTGGCGTCAACGGCCGCACTCTGTAGCTTGCCCTTAATGTGCGTAAGCGTGTTGTCGATGGAGTCGGGAGAGCCAAACTGCGCCAGGGAAGCAATCAGCGAACCCGGGCCGCTCATGCTGCGCACACCGTCGCCTTCCTTGCCAGCATCCACATACACACCCGAATCGTCCACTATTACCTTGGTGATGGTGTTGTTAATCTCATGGCCATCCGGGCTTACAGACTCACGCAGGTAGTACGTACCCTTGGTAAGGGGCTTATGCTCTGTCGAATCGAGCGGGAAGCATGCAGCACCCTTAATGTCATACGGATAGGTCATGCCTTTTGCCTTCACGGTGTCATACGGCGTGGCACCAGGGTTGATTGCATACGTGCTGGGACTATCGCCGGTAACGTCATCGGACTTATACAGCTCAAACGTCGCGCCGTCCACGGGCTCGTCCAGGTCATCGACCTTCTGCACAAACAGACGGTTCTGAACGTTGGTGAGGTGGATCACCGTAGAGAACTGCCTGTTTATCGTTTGATATTGGACCATAGAGGTGTTGTCGATGGTTGCCCCCGCCAGAGACGATGCCGTGGTGTGGTACACCGCCACGGTATATTCGGACTGGGACTTATCTTCCAACATGGCGGCGTACTTCTCGATGTCTCCGGGCAGCGACCTGACCGTCACCACGTAGTCGCCCTTGGTATTGACATCAAAGACACTCGTGTCCGCCGATTTGGCAGCCTCGACCGCACCGGCAATGCCGTGCGCGGAGCACAGCTTATAGCCATTGAGCGGGTTGCCCGTGACCGCCGTCCACGCGTCTTCGCTTGTGTGGTCCTCGCTCGCACCGGTGAGCTTGAGCACGACGGCGAAGGTCGTACCCGAGCTAATGGCGTTGCCCTTATTGTCTTTTGTTTCTTTATTAAGAGAAATGGTCTCCTTAGCGGCCAGATAGCCGCCGTTCAGCCACATGCGGCTACCCGTCCATGACTTGCCGTCGGCCGTGGTGACCGTCGTCTGCGGTGCAACCACCACGCCACCCGTGCCGCTCGCAGCTTTCTTGTATTGCAGATGCAGCTCACCTGGCGTTGCGGTGGTCGATGAGGTCAGACTCGAGCGATATCCCGCGGGCAGGCCAACCTCTTTGAGTACAAAGTAATCGTGTCCCTCAGCGTGCTGGTTATCAAACGAAAGAACGGACCTGTCCGGCTTCAGAAGTACCAGCTGGCCATTGGCGTCCGTCGTGCCCTGAGCGATGGCCTCATCCTGCGCGTTCCAGTTGGCATCTGACTGATACAGAGCAAACTCGGCACCCTGGACTGCCTCGCCGTTCTGGTCGACCTTCGCGACCTCGGACGACGGCAGGATGGTGAGGTTGAACTTAAGCGACATGTTCGATGCACCCGCGCCGCGCTCCAGATAGAAGAAGCTCAGCGTGTGCTTGGAGCTGTCGAGGAAGGTGTTGCCGGAGAATCTTCTGTTTGAGGTATCTGCGCCGGCAGCTTGGAACATCGCCTTAATGGTGGTGTCTTGAATTGTCTTTTCGGGATCATTGGCATTGTCGACATGACCGACATGCACGCCACCGGTGGCGAAGTTGATCTTGAGCGTCGCCTTCTCGTGGATGCCACCCAGATCGCCCACGAGTACGCCATCGATGTACACCCAGACGTCGTCATCGCCCGAGAACTCAAAGATCCTATCTTTGTTACCGGTGGTCTTGCCGCTCGCAGGCTGGACAAACTCCGTGGTTACGGACATGCCAAATTGATGGGTGAGATTCGTGCTTCCATCAATGATCTGCTTAGGGGAGAGGCTGTTGCCCTTCTCATCAAAAACCTTGTCAGCCGAGTCAAAGGGGAAGAACTGGCCCAGATTTGCATCTGATACGCCGCCCTTATATACGCCCGCCTTATCGTAGACGTTAAAGGAGTTGGTCGTGGAATTATATACGGCATAGTTACCTTTAGAACCATACGAGTCGTAAACGTAATAGCCATCCTTGAGCTGGAAAAGGCCCTTCACGTTGTTGTAGACGGCCTTGCCATTCTGCTTGCCGTTGGCCTGACTGTCGTTGTTAAAGAGATAGGCCAGCGATTCATCGGTGCAATCGCCTTTCGTGCCGTATGAGGCATAGGTACCAGCCTTGATCTCGGGATAGCCATTCACCAGCGTGTTCTTCACAAATGGAAGACGTCCAAAGCCGTCAATGCCGCTTCTGCCCGTCCACTTGTTAATGCCCGTGCCGCCACCACCATTGAACTTGAGCTGGTGATTTTTGTTGATGCCGGTGTCGTTATTGCCATTATTGTTGTTTATGTTGACGGACTTATCATTGGCGCCATCGACGACCCAGTAGTCGAACAGATTGACCGTGGTGCCGGTTGGATTCACCGTCTTCACGATGTGGTTGCTAAAGGGAACCGTCTGGTCGGCCGACGCACTCGTCGCACCAAACAAGAGTGCACACGCCGCCAGCGGGACGGCCAAAACCCTCAGGACACGCTTGGCGGTATTGGTTTTCTTGCCAAAAGGCTTTAGCATTTCTCGAGCTCTCGCACACGCGCGATTCATGAAGGCCCTCCCCAAATCCATGAGGACGTCAAGCAGTGGCTCGCTATATATGTGTGTCGTCCCCATCGATGCAAATATACGCCCCCCCCCGCGCAGAAACGCAAGGCAGGACATCGCTATATGCTTAAAATTGTAGCAATTTGGGTGACCCGAAATTTCGCCTCGGGTTGCCACTCAGGCTCAAAATCGAACCACTCGCGCCATCGGCATACCCCAGTAGGACAAATCGACCGGCAATCTTTATCCCCCACAACCCACAAAGTAGCCAATTTGGGACGGGGCTATTTTGACTACTTGGGCAATCAGATCGGCATGTAGTCAAAATAACCCCGCCCCAAAAAGACTGGTCTGACGCTGCGCCACGAAAAGGACCTATCTACTACGTTTAGGCCGCAGGGGTCAACCATAGCCGGCTTTTTCGAAAATCGGCAAGCTTTCTACCTGCGGTTTTGTTTTTGCAAATTCCGGGATGGTCGAGGGTGGCCGGTTTAACGTAGTAGATTGCCACATTTCATGGCAGACGGTCCGATCCAAGACCCAAGGCAGCCAACCTCGAATGGCCATTCTCGAAGTTGCGGTGGAATACGGACTGAATTGGCACCTTAAAGGCAAAAACACTCCGTATTTCACCGCAACTTAAAGAGAGATGGGTTTTAGAGGCGAGCGAGATCGTAGGCTTGGGCAGCTGCCTCGCCGGCGCAGATGAGGTTGGTTGTGGCTTCTTGCACACCGAGCGCCTGGTCGAGGGGCATGGGCTTGCGGCAGATCGGCAAAACCAAGTCAATACCCTGCCCATATACCGCGTCCAGGTTGACGGCGCGACCGCCCACGACGGCGACCACCGGCTTGCCATATCGCTTGGCGCGGCGAGCCACACCCACCGGTGCCTTACCAGCGGCGGACTGCTCGTCCATATTGCCCTCGCCCGTTATGACCAGGTCGACATCACGCATGCGTTCGTCAAACCCAATCAGATCGAGCACCGTCTCCACGCCCGAGCGTAGCTCCGCACCGAGCGCCAGCAACGCCGCGCCCAAGCCACCGGCAGCGCCCGCGCCGGGCACGCCGAGCACCGAGCCAAACGTCCGCGCACCCTCGGGTGTGCGCAACAACCCCTGAGCTCGCACCTCGAAAATTGCCGCATCGAGCAGGCGACCGTAGCCGACCATCCAGCCGTCGTATCTGCGCAGCGCCTCGACATCATCCGCCGGCAGGCCCTTCTGCCCGCCAAACACCGCCAGCGCGCCTCGACGCCCCACGAGCGGATTCTCGACATCGGAAAGCACAACGATACGAGCATCATCCAAAGCCTGCAGCGCTGGCGCCAAATCAACGCTCGCCACCTGCTCAAGGCCGGCAAGACCGGGGGCGACATCGCATCCCTGATCATCGACCACACGCGCGCCCAGCGCCTGCAGCATGCCGGCGCCACCGTCGTTGGTGGCACTGCCGCCCAAGCCAATATAGATAGTCTTTACCCCGACACGAGCTGCACGGAGCATCAGCTCGCCCACGCCATAGGTTGTAGCAGCCAGCGCCGCCGATTCCGTGCAAGGTGAGTACCCGATGCCTGCTGCTTCGGCCATCTCAATAACAACCGACTCGTGCTCGCCGTCCACTAACATCCGGGCAGGCACACCATCGCCAAAGGGTCCCGCAACCTCGCAGGTCACAATCTCACCGCCGCACGCGCCGATGGCGTCGAGCGTTCCCTCGCCGCCATCCGCCAGCGGCAACGCGCGCACCTCGGCATCAGGCCACACACGGCGCATGCCCTCGGCAACCGCCGCCTCCGCCTGCGCACTCGACACGCTGCCCTTAAAGGAGTCGATCGCCAACAGCACACGGCGGGGTCGGCGGCACGCAGGACCAAAGTCAACCGCCGTGCCAGCATCCTCACCGGCACCTGCAAGCGCTGCGGCGTGAGCGGCGTGTGCTTCAAGATCGGCCCCACAACCGCAATCAGCGCCGCCCGCTCCGCGCAGACCGCCAAAATAGCTACTCAGCAGCTCGCGGCATTCATCCGCCAGGACCCCAGCCGTCACGTTAAACCGATGATTCAGGCGCGAATCGGCATTCAAATCGTATAGGGATCCCAACGCGCCCGCCTTGGCGTCGCTCGCGCCATACACGCAGCGCCCCACGCGCGCGTTAACCATAAGACCCGCGCACATGCAGCAGGGTTCGAGCGTCACGTAGACCGTGCAATCGGAAAGGCGCCAGCGACCGAGCGACCGAGCGGCAGCACACAGGGCCGCGAACTCTGCATGAGCCGAAGGATCCTGATCGAGTTCGCGGCGATTATGCGCCCTCGCGACAATCTCGCCCGCGCGCACTACCACGGCACCAATCGGCACCTCGCCCACCGCAGCGGCGGCGCGCGCCTCCGCCAGCGCCTCGCGCATGAACTTCTCATCGATTCCGGTGCTCGTCATCGTTCGCCTTCCCTGTTGCAAATCCAAAACGATGCTATCATTACGACTCACGGAGAGATGGCAGAGCGGTTGAATGCGGCGGTCTTGAAAACCGTTGAGCGCGAGAGCGTTCCGGGGGTTCGAATCCCCCTCTCTCCGCCACTTCTAGTGATGCACCGGTGTCATGGTCCGCTCAAACAGTGCATCGACCACGTCGGCTATCTCGGGTCGACGCTCAAGATCGTGGCCCGATTCCCACCATATCGTGAAAAGTCGAATAATACCGCCGGCGACAAACTCAGACGTCGTCTCGAGTGACACGGGGGCCAGGGCATCCTCGGCAAGCACGTTCATCACACGCTCGCGGATGGAGCGGGCAATGCGGTCGCAAATAACGTTGGTCAACATACCCGACATGCTGCTTGCCAAAATGTTATCCATGAGCCGCTCGTGCGTCAGAATCAAATCCATGGCATCGTCCAAAATCGCGTGTCGAAGCGCGCGTACGTCCTCGGCAGACACCGCGCCGGCCTCATCGGGCTGTTTTTGCGGCAAGCCCGACATGAGCTCATCGATATAAAAGGCAAAGTAATCGTTCTTGTCGCGAAAGTGCTTGTAGAACGTCGTGCGGCGAATCATGGCGCGGTCGCACAGCATGGCAACCGTCAGGTCCTCAAAACGATGCTCCTCGAGAAGCTCGGTAAAGGCATCGAACAGGGCGCGGTAGGTTTTCTTGATGCGAAGGTCCACTGGTATCGCCATCCTCAGGGCAAAGACAACACTCGTCAATCTGTCGCATATCTTACACCTGTACCTCGCGCGCTTTGCCCCGGTGCCAACCCCGCCGAAAACACAACGCTTACCGGAAAGTTCGGCACGGTAAAACGTTGCGGGTATACTAGTAGCGTTATACCAACGGCAGCTGGCGCATGCCGCCGCGGCCATTCGAAACGGAGACATCATGATTACCGTCATCATCGGCATCGTTGTTGTCATTGTGATTGTCTGCGCCATCGCCGGCATCTACAACAACATGGTCACCAAGCGTAACCGCATCGATAACGCCTGGCAGAACATCGATACGCAGCTGCAGCGCCGCAACGACCTGATCCCCAACCTGGTCGAGACCGTCAAGGGCTACGCCAAGCACGAGCAGGAGACGCTCTCCGCCGTGATCAGCGCGCGTAACACCGCCGTCAAGGCCACCACGCCCGAGGCAAAGATGGAAGCCGACAACGTGCTGACCGGTGCGCTGCGCCAGCTCTTCGCCGTAGCCGAGGCCTATCCCGATCTTAAGGCAAACACTAACTTTACGCAGCTGCAGGCATCGCTCGAGGATACCGAAAACAAGATTAGCTATGCACGCCAGAGCTACAACGACTGCGTGCTCAGCTACAACAACGCCATTCAGACGTTCCCGGCTGTCATCTTTGCCGGCATCTTCCAGTTTAAGGAGCGCCAGGGCTTCGAGGCCGCCGAAGCAGCCCGCCAGGCCCCGACCGTCAAGTTCTAGTAGTTTGACAGCGCATCCTTAATCGGCCAAATGCATAAACCGCCCCGTCGAATGCATACTTCGACGGGGCGGTTTCCTTTTTCGCGAAGGTCCCCCTCTAAGCGCCGTGCATTTTTAGGAGTATTCAACATAACCAAGAGCTTCGGGCGCTACGATAAATTCCAAAGACCGCGAATATCCCTGCAAATCAAACGCTGTCAGCCCATAACCCCGCCCATCATCCGTAGAAAACATCGAGAAATCCCGATTTTTTGCCCGAGGTCGGTATGCAGGGGCCTTCGATTGCAGAATACTCGCAAAAATGCACGTCGCCGCCACCCCCACATGGCGCGAACCAAAATCAGAACCACCCTTAAAAAGGGTGGTTTGCTCTTAGGGTATAACCCACGGGCCCCGGGCTCGCGTCTAAAGGCGCGGGCCCGGACTTCGTCCAGGCCTGGTGCATCTTGACCCGTGGCGCGCCGGTCGAACCGGCAGCATCACCCCCTCTTGAAGGGGTCCTCGTACTCCTTCACGCTCAGCTTGTCCAGCGCGATGTCGTGGGACTCCTGCTCCCTGATGTACTTGGCGATCGTCGCCTCGTTCAGGCCGACGGTGGACACGTAGTAGCCCTCCGCCCAGAACTTCCTGTTGCCGAACTTGTACTTGAGGTTGGCGTGCCTGTCGAATATCATCAGCGAGCTCTTCCCCTTCAGGTAGCCCATGACGCTCGCGGCGCTGTACTTCGGCGGGATCGCCAGCAGCACGTGCACGTGGTCGGGCATCAGGTGCCCCTCGATTATCTCGATCCCCTTGTACTCGCACAGCTTCCTGAGGATCTCCCCTATGTCGCTCCTATACTTCGGTGTGAACACGATGTGGTACTTGCACATCCACTTCGTGTGGGAAAGGCTGTAGGCCTTCTGGGCCATGGCGACCACCCCTTCGACTCGAATTCTTGACGGCCTGAACAATCGTCAATATCGGTCGGAGGGGTGGCTTTGTAAAGCCGTTTGTCTCCACCCGCGTAGCGGGTGGTTTAAAGCTGGCCGCTGCGCGGCCAGCAGACTAAAGTCTTGAAACACACGCGCGGCCTAAAAGGCCGCGCGCCATCTTTAATTCAGATCTATATTGCCCGTAACGGCAACGCCGAGGTAACGCAGGCCCGAGGGTAACCTTCCTTTCCGGCGCACTCCGCAGGACGAAAGAACCCCCGCCGCACGAAGTGCGCAGCGGGGGCTCTTTCATGTCC
>CAUBWQ010000012.1 GCA_958439775.1 uncultured Collinsella sp.
CCCTCGGCCTGCGTGCGGTACATGTTGCGCAGGGGACGAATACGAACGAAGTCGTAGATAAAATCACCCAGAATGATGACATAGGACAAAACGATGCCGACCATCTGGACGGGACTGGACACCGTACCGCCGGGAGCGAAGTAGAGCGAAGCCCAAATTGCCACGACGAGTACCATGCCGATGGCGAGCACGGCCCACCAGATACGACGGCGCTTGGTGTAGTCCTCATCCTGCTTGAGGAGGATATTCGACACCGTGTAGATACGATCCTCACGAGCACGCTGCTTCGCCTTGCGGGCGCGCTTTTCCTCCTTGGAAAGACCTTCCAGGTTTTCGCCCTTCTCGAGCTCCTTGCGGCGTGCCTTGGATGATGCCGGCACGACGCGAACGGAGCTCGCTGCCTGGCGGGCGGGTTTAGCAGATGCGGCGGACTTGCGCGCAACCCCGGTAACTTCGTGGGATTGCGTACGCTTGTTCGTGGCGCTACGGGTACTCACTTATGCGTTCTCCTTCATGCTTGTGAACTGGGAGCCCGTGATGATCTGGAAGGCCTCGCGATAGCGCTCGGACGTGCCATCGATGACCTCGGCGGGCAGGTGAGGGGTCTCCCCCGTCATATCCCAGTTGGCTTTGAGCCAATTGCGGGCGAATTGTTGGTCGTAGCTAGGCTGAATCTTGCCCTGCTCGTAGCTGGCAGCAGGCCAGAAACGGCTGGAGTCGGGCGTGAGACACTCGTCGATCAGCGTGACCTTGCCATCGATGACACCAAACTCGAACTTGGTGTCGGCAATGATGATGCCACGGGTCGCGGCGTACTCGGCGGCAGCCTTGTAGATCTTGAGGGAAAGGTCACGAATCTGCGTGGCGATGTCCTCGCCCACGATCTCGCAGCAACGCTCGAACGAGATGTTCTCGTCGTGGTCACCGATCTCGGCCTTCGTGGACGGCGTGAACAGCGGCTCAGGAAGCTTGGAAGCCTCGGTCAGGCCCTCAGGCAGCTGGATGCCGCAGACGGTGCCGTTCTCGTCGTAGGTCTTCTTGCCCGAACCGGTCAGATAGCCGCGGACGATGCACTCGATAGGAATCGTCTGGGCCTTCTTAACCAGCATGGCGCGGCCAGCGAGGTAGTCACGATACTCAGCAAACTCCTCGGGGAAATCCGCCGGGTCGATGGAAACGAGATGGTTGGGGACGATGTCGGCAAACTTATCGAACCAGAATGCCGAGATGCGATTGAGTACCTCTCCCTTAAACGGAATCTCGTCGGGAAGAATGAAGTCGAACGCAGAAATGCGGTCGGTGGCGACCATCAGCAGGTTTTCACCGGCATCGTAAATATCACGAACCTTGCCACGGGAATCCGGACGACGCTCCATCGTTGTCACGTGAGTCACTCCTTACCTAAATACGACAGAAATGCGGGTTCTTTCCCGCATGTTTTCGCAAACTCGGAGCGGCAGGGACGCGGCCCCTCCTTCACCGAATAGCGAAAAGCTAGTGCTCCATTGTAGTAGATGCCGCGTCTGCCGTGTGCTCGCGGGGCAGATGAATTGTAAAAGTCGTACCCTTTCCAAGCTCCGACTCCACGGATATGTAGCCATGGTGACGCTCGACGATCTGCTTGGTCACGGCGAGGCCAACGCCCAGGCCGCCAGCTTCGCGGGCGCGGCTGGCATCGGCGCGCCAAAACCGCCCGAAGATGCGCGACAAATCGTCCTTGGCAATACCGATGCCGGTATCAGAAACGGCAATGCTGACGTGCTTGCGGTCACTGAGCACCGACACCACGACCCAACCGCCCTCGGGGGTGTAGCGCATGGCGTTGCTCATGAGGTTGATAACACATTGCGTGATCATGTCGGGATCGGCCTCGACGACATCGTCGTGACCCTGGGTCTCGTCCGCAAAACGCAGGCGCAGATCGCGGTCGACAAACAGGCGCTCCTGGGCATTAACGATGGAACGCACGAAAGGAACCATGTCCACCGGCTCAAGGTTGAGCGGAGCCGTGCTGTTTTCCATGCGCGACAGGTCGAGCATCTGCTGCACCAGACGAGCCAGGCGACGCGTCTCGGAAGCAACGGTTTCCAAATGCTCATCGTCGGTGGGATACACGCCATCCTGCATGGCCTCGACCGTTGCGAGCATGGCCATAAGCGGCGTGCGAAGCTCGTGTGCAACGTCTGAGGTCAGGCGCTTCTCGTGTTTCATATCCTTCTCGAGCGAAGTGGCCATCTCATCGAAGGTCTCACCCAGCTGATCGATCTCGTCATCACCGCGCAGTCCCGTGCGAGCCGACAGGTCGCCGTCACGGATTTGCTTTGCGGTACTGGTGATGCGATGAATCGGCTTGGTGAGCATGCGCGACACGAGCGATCCGATAACGACCGAAATGCAGATTGCAACAACCGCGGCGAGGGCCATGGCGTTAAAGGTCTTCTCCCTAAACGCAGAGTCCGCCTTGGTGAGCAGAGCGTCGGAGCCGATGGCCCACAGCTTTACCTGTCCGACATGCTCGCCGGAAGACGTTACAATCTCGACGTTAGCAACGCTATCGGAGTCGGTTGGAGCAGACGAGACCGGGCTATGCGATGCCCTCTTGCCGCTCGTGTCGTCGGTCGTAGCCTGGTTTTCGCGTACATCGGCGGTGGCGCTTGCCGAGGGCCAGGAATCGTCATAAACGATCACACCCTTTTTATTGACGACCTGCATGCCCAGATCGTCGGAAACCAAACTCGACGTTGCGACCGTGCGCAGTTCTCCCGCGGTCCAAGAGCCGTTTTCCTCATATGAGGTCGCCAACTTCTCGGCAGCGGAATTTGCGATTTCGACGATATTGGAGCGTGTGTAATCCGAAAAGACCGTGCCCCACACAACAGAGACAACGCCCACCAGCACCAATACCGTCATGAGCGATGTCAGAGCAAAAGCAAGTGCCATGCGCGAGGGATAGCTCATCGTTGGCCGTGAATCGGAACGAGGCGTGTTCCAACTAGCCTTGGAACCCGCCTCGCTCTCCTGCTTGTGCTTTTGTCCGATTTCAAAGCGCGCAGGTGTCATATGTGATTTCCCTATTTCTCGTCCGACTTATCGGTCTTGGCCGGAGCCTCGAAGCGATAGCCGACACCATGGACGGTGTAGAGCCACTTGGGCTTCTTGGGATCATCGCCCAGCTTGGCGCGAAGATTCTTCACGTGGCTATCGATGGTGCGCTCATAGCCCTCAAAGTCATACCCGAGCACTTTCTCGACCAGCTCCATGCGGTTATACACACGGCCGGGATGGCGGGCAAGCGTGGTGAGCAGCTTGAACTCGGAAGCCGTCAGATCGACTTCCTTGCCCTCGACCAAGATCTTGTGGCCCGAGATATCGATGACCAGATCGCCGAAGTCGAGCACCTCGACGGCGGGTTCGTCGGCCTGATGGGCACGGCGGAACAGAGCACGAACGCGGGCGACGAGCTCGCGCGGCGAGAACGGCTTAATCAGATAGTCATCGGCGCCGAGCTCAAGACCGATAATACGGTCCTCGATCTCGCCCTTAGCCGTCAGCATGATGATGGGGACATCCGAGGTATCGCGAATGGTGCGGCAAACGCGCTCGCCGGGAATCTTGGGGAGCATAAGGTCGAGCACGACCAGGTCGAACTGATGCTTCTCGAACTCCTCGATCGCGGACTGACCGTCGCCGACGCCCACAACCCAGTAGCCTTCGCGCTCGAGATAGGCAGCGACGGCGTCACGGATTGCCTTCTCATCCTCGACCAGCAGAATCTTTTTTGCATCTGAAGCCATAACACGGCCCCCCTGTCTCAATTAGCTAAGAACAAGCCCATTTTAACGCACCTGAGCCCGCCGGATGCCGCTATGACGCGGCAGCTCGGCGGGCGGTACTCACAATTACAACGCGTTTATTCCCCTGTTGGCGCCTTTTTAACCCCTCTAAGCTTAAAGAGAGAATAGGCGTGCAGTGACCGTCTCTGGTATACCCTGGCTGTTGCGCACCGTGGCGTACGTAAGGAATGAGTCCGACTTTCCCGCCGTAGCTGGATAATCGCCATACTCCAAAGCGCGGTCGGGCGACAGCAGCGAGCCATAGGTCTTGGCAGAGGTGTCGATCAGGAAATGCGACGCCTGTACCTTAACAAGGTATTTATTCTTCTTGCCAGCCGCACATGCAAGCGGCTCGCGGGACAGGAAGAGATACGGCCCTCCCTCATTACCGATATACGTGCCCATATTGCCCAGGCTGCCCACGCCACTATAGGTCGCCTCGATAGAAAACACGAAGGTATCGCCCATATATACGGCCTCGAAAGGCGAGACTGACGAGGGAAGAACTAGCTGGGCACGTTTGGTGTTGTTGCCGTCGGTCAGATCGATTGCCGTTATGCCGTAGTAGACGCCCTCGTCGTTGCGGACACGCGGCGAGATGGTCAAAATGCCGTCGCTCGCGCGCGGGGCCGATGCAAAGCGGCCCGTCGATTTCCAAATTACCTCGGCCTTGGATTCATCAAGCGAGCGACGATAGCAAAACGAATCACTACTCGTTTTATTGCCGCCTGCCGAAGGCATTTTATACCAGATGACTGATGACCCGAACGCCGTGAACAGGGGCGGATCATAGTCCTTGCCACCTCGATCGAGCTCAACCACGTCGCCAGAGAGCGAAGCGCCCGACAGATTTTGAGCGTAGAGCTTCCACGATGAATTGGCAAAGTTCATCTCAACCCACGCGAATACGCCGTCGCCGGCACGGACATCGTAGAATGCGTATCCCGTGCCCTCGATAGGATCCTCGATTAATGTGGTAAGCGAGCCATCGCCCAGGTTGAGCACGCCGAGTGTGTTGGCGTGCAGTGCCGATGCGGGCGCCATCATCGCCGCGGCGTAATCGCCGTCGCAGTAGTACAGCAGCGTACCCAGAGGCAGCGTCCACGATGACGCCGGCTCAAGATCGATGTCGACAGCCTCGTACTCATCCGTAATCGAGATGATTTTGGAATCGTCCTTGATAACCTGCGGCTCGCCGGCGGCATCATCGCTGGTACCCGTTTTTTTCGAGCATCCGGCAAGCACCGTGGCAGCGCCCGCGGCAGCCCCACCGAGTACAAAGCCGCGACGCGATATTCCGTTCTTGATGTGATCGGCGATACCCATTAGGCGATCTCGGCGCGAGCGGCCTCGATAGCGCGCGTAAGCTGGTCGGCGCAGGAGGTCTTTTTCATACCGCAGGTATTACCGGCGAGAACCTCGATTACGCGATCGGCGGGAGCGCCCTCGACCAGCTTGGAGATAGCCTTGAGATTGCCGTCGCAGCCGCCGGTAAACTCAACGCCCACCACCTTGTTGCCGTCATCGGAAAGGTCAAGGTGAATATTGCGAGCACACACGCCCTGAGGCTTGTAATCAAACGAAATCATGCGATCCCCTCTCAGAATGTTATTCGAGACGACTATTATCCCCGTCTTTCCCTAAATGCAACGAGGCGCTTTGCCGGCAACACACATTACCAGCAAAGCGCCCTAAAAAGCTAACGTTATGCCCGAACCTACTCGAAGCTCAGCTGCTCCAGACGATCAAAGACCGTGTCGATACGGGTGAGGAAGTCCCACGGATCAAAGATCTCGTCGAGCTTCTCCTGACTGACGGTGCAGCGCGGGTCGGCCTCGAGACGCTCCTTAAAGGTGGGGCCGGAGACACAATCCTGTACCTCGTGCCAGGTTGCCATAGCGTTCTCCTGCACAATGGCGTACGCGTCCTCGCGGGTGATGCCCGTGTCGACGAGGGCAAGCAGTACCTTGGAAGAGAAGATGAGGCCGCGGGTCTTATTGAGGTTGGCCATCATGCGGGCGGGATACAGCTGCAGGCCGTCGATAACGCGGATGAGGCACTGGAACATGTGGTCGAGGGCGATGAAGCTATCGGCCTGGGCGACGCGCTCGGCAGAGGAGTGCGAAATGTCACGCTCGTGCCACAGGGCGACGTTATCGAAGGCAACCTGGGCGTTGGACTTCACGACGCGCGACAGACCGCAGACTTTCTCCATGGTGATGGGGTTGCGCTTGTGCGGCATGGCTGAGCTGCCCTTTTGGCCCTTACGGAACGGCTCCTCGGCCTCGAGCGTATCGGTCTTCTGTAGATTGCGAACCTCGGTAGCGATGCGCTCACAGGTGGCCGCTGTAGTGGCAAGCACGCCGGCAAGGTAGGCATGGTGATCGCGGCTGATGACCTGCGTGGACAGGGGATCGTGGACCAGGCCCAGGTGCTCGCAGACGTACTCCTCGACGAACGGCTCGATGGAGCTGTACGTGCCGACAGCGCCCGAGATGGCACCGAAGGCAACATTCTTGCGGGCGTCCTCAAGACGATCCAGATCGCGCTTGAGCTCCCAGGCCCAAGAGCCAAACTTCATGCCGAAGGTCATCGGCTCGGCATGGATGCCATGAGTACGGCCGGCGCAGAGCGTGTTGCGCTCCTCAAAGGCGCGACGCTTGCAGATCTCGCCGAGTTTTTTGACGTCCTCGATGATCAGGTCGCAGGCCTGGGTGAGCTGGTAGCACAGGGCCGTGTCGCCCAGATCGGAGCTGGTCATGCCATAGTGAACCCAGCGGCTGGGCTTGGGGTCGCCCTCGGGAACATCGGCATCGATGTACTCCTTCATGTTGGTCAGGAAGGCAATGACGTCGTGGCGCGTGACTTCCTCGATCTCATCGACCTTCGCCTTCTCAAAGTTGGCATGGTCGCGGATCCACTGGGCCTCGTCTTTGGAAATACCGATCTTGCCGAGCTCCGCCTGGGCCTCGCAGGCCAAGACCTCGATCTCCTGCCAAATGGCGTACTTGTTCTCGAGGGAGAAGATGTGTCCCATCTCCGGGCGGGTATAGCGATCGATCATAGCGGCTCCTTTTTGGTTATTGGCACGTTGGTCGTAACCCAACCATTGTACCGTGCGCAGGTGCAAGTATGGGCAGCAGGCATTAACCTAACATTTTGGAATTGGAGCGGGCAACGGGACGTCCGCGTATTTGCTTCGCAAATACGCACCGGCTGCGGTCGGCAGACCCGGTCCGCGCACACGCACGGGCACAGCGGGTTGGACCCGACGTTCCCGAGGTCCCCCGTACTCGATGGAGCGGGCAACGGGACGTCCGCGTATTTGCTTCGCAAATCCGCACCGGCTTCAGGCGCCCGTCGGCGCCTTCGCCTGCTCGCTACAAACGCTTCGCGTTTGCTTAACGCTCGCACCCTGGCGGGTTCGAGTCCCGGCGCTTGGTAGTAAAAAGCACGGCAACGTAACGCTGCCGTGCTTGTGCTTTTTACTGGAGCGGGCAACGGGACTCGAACCCGCGAGTGTCAGCTTGGGAAGCTGATGCCTTACCACTTGGCGATGCCCGCATATGTGGGGGATAGTATAACGCGGTTGTCTTGTTCGATACAAGGGTGGCGATGCTTGTTTTAGCTGTGGAGATTCGTTTGAAAATCGCGTCAATTGTGGAGACGAGGACCTTTGACTTCCTGTTCTCCTTATCTTCTACCTGCGCTTTTGCTTGATTGTTGTTTTTGAGCGCAATTTGTCAGGAATTGGGCAAGCTTTTGGTCAGGCTCCGGTACTTACCCGCATGAACCTCGGGGGTAGCCTCATCCTACGCGTCGCAGCCTCCCCGTGCGGCGGACGAGGGATAGGGGGCGGGCATGGCCAGCGCACCCACGCACTCTGTCCACAGCGCAATTGCAACAGGTCCGCTGCTCCTGCTCCTCTTCCTGCTTTTCGGCTGCCTGGCACCGGGAGCCGCATTTGCCGTCGATGGCTACGACCAGCTCGGCTTCCGCACTATTAGCGATGATTGTGGACCCTTCTTCATCGGCAAGTATGAAGCTCAAGACACCTCGATTGCCTACTGCATGAACCAGGAGCGCCCCGGCCCCACCAAACCGGGTGGCCCATGGCTCAACTTTGATCAAGGCTGGGTGTGGCTCGACGACGAGTTCGCGGCAATCGTTTGTCACGGATATCCCACCACCACGTCGTTTGGCGGTTACCATCTTTCACCCGATCGCGCCCGCGCCGCCACCCAGCTTGCCGTATGGATGCTCAACGGCACTACCCATGTCGACGGCACCTACTCCTACACGACCGCTCAGGGTAAAACCAAGAGCGGACACTTTACCGCCGACAATGAAGTCGTGGCGGCTGCGCGGTGGCTCCACGACAGCGCAAAATCAGGAAGCATCAAAGCCGCTCCGCACCGCGCGCGACGCTATCTAGGGGCCGTATCGGGCGGCAGCAAACGTCAAGACATGCTCTATGTACTGCCGGCGGTCTCTGTTTCCTTCCAAAAGCAGTCTGCTAACACCGTTATTACCAGCGGAAACAATACCTATCAGTTTACCGGGGCAACATTCGATATTTTTGAGAGCGCCAGCGGCGCGCGTGTCGGCACCATCAAGATGGACAGCAACGGTCGAGCGCAAGCAACACTTCTGCCCAACACGGCATACTACCTAGTTGAAACGAAGGCGCCGGCCGGCTATGTCCCCCGCCACGATCGTATTGCCTTTACCACGGGGAATGACGGCGGGCGGGTCGCCATTGATGAACAGCCCGGCACCATCAACCTGTGTATCGTAAAACTCGATGCCGCGACGAATGCCGGCCCCCAGGTGGGTTCTTCACTCGCAGGAGCAGAGTTCACGTGTGTGTCGCAATCAACCCCTGGATGGGCACAAATCCTCACGACCGACGAAAGCGGTCGGGCCGCCCTCGCCGATGTCCCCTTAGGAACCTTTACCATCTACGAATCAAAAGCCCCCGAGGGCTACCTGCCATCCAACGACAGCTGGACC
This sequence comes from uncultured Collinsella sp., assembly GCA_958439775.1. Taxonomy (GTDB): domain Bacteria; phylum Actinomycetota; class Coriobacteriia; order Coriobacteriales; family Coriobacteriaceae; genus Collinsella. Next base: position 8,847 of record CAUBWQ010000012.1, read on the forward strand.
TATACCGTTGGAGCCGACCAGCTCGGCGATTCAGGCGTGGTCGAGATCGAATCTCGCATTTCCGATATCCCCATTGCGTTTGACCTTGAGATTTCCAAATTCAAGGATTACGGCAATAGCGACCAATCCGGCCTGGAGCAGCCGGCGGGTGGTGTTGTCTTTGAGGTTGTCAGCAACAGCTCTCAGCAGGTTGTTGGCACACTGACCACAAACATCTATGGCTTTGCCTCCACCAAAGATCAGCCCGAAGCATGGTTCGGCACAGGCAAGCGACCCGCCGGTGTCCACGGAGCCGTCCCATACGACCGTGCCGGCTACACGATTCGCGAGGTTCCGGAAACCGTCCCCGAGGGTTTTAAACGTGCAGGGGAATGGACCGTCGGGGCCGATCAGATTTCCAACGGCGCCGTGCTTCAATATATCGTGGACAACCACGCTCTGTCGACGCATCTCCTGATTGTAAAACGCGATGCCCAAACAGGCGCTTCTGTTCCACTAGCCGGATTCACCTTCCAACTCCTCGACAGCAATCATGAACCTGTCTCACAAACTTGCTGGTATCCAGCACATAACGTAATGGACACCTTTACGACTGACGCGACCGGGACCGTCACACTGCCCGAATCGCTCGTGCCGGGCACCTATTATGTACGTGAAACCTCGGCCAAAGAGCCCTATCTTGTCGGCGAAGAGATCGAGGTAAACATACCCGCCGACATGAACCTAACGCCCGTTGCAATCGCCTCGTATTATGACCACGCCGCGACCGGAAACATCAGGATCGTTAAAACCGATGCCATAGACGGCAGCAGCCTCGCGGGCGCCGTCTTTGAGATCCGTGCCTCGGGTGATATCGTGCGCCCCGACGGTAGCATTGCCGCGCTCGACGGTGAGACTGTCGCTACCGTCACGACGGATGAAACTGGAGAAGCACGCGCGGACAACCTCCCGCTGGGACCTGGCGCCGCACGCTACGAGGTTGTCGAGACTCAAGCGCCGGCAGGCTTCTTGCTCGATCGGACAACCCATATTGTCGACCTTACTTATGCCGACCAGAAAACACCCGTTGTAGAAGCACGGCTTAACGTATCCGACGATTACACCAAAGTTGATATCTCCAAGGTCGATGCAAGCGGCGAGCAGGAAGTGGAAGGCGCACAGCTCACCTTATATGGTCCCGATAAAACCGAAATAGACTCCTGGACCTCATCCGACAAGCCGCACCGCGTCGAACATCTTGCACCCGGCACCTACTCGTTGCGCGAAATGATGTCTCCGCGGACCGATGACCTTGCCGAGGAGATAACGTTTGAAATAAAGGATACGGGAGAAGTCCAATCCGTCGCGATGAAGGATGCGCCCATCGAGATCAAAGGACAGGTCGACAAGCGTCAGGAGCTTGTCCAACCTATCGGAAAGGGTCTGCTGGCCAACGGAGATGGTAAAAATCGCGCCGCGACGCAAACTAATACGGATGGACTTTTCTCCTATACCATCGACGCTCGAAACGATTCCGCTACTTGGGTTGATGAGTTTACGATTACCGATGATCTTGAGTGCGCCAAAGACGGCACGGCGAGATTCATCTCAATCGAAACCCCCGTCGCCATCGGCGACCTCAACGGTCTGTGCAACGTGTGGTATCGCACGACGCCGTTGGACTCGACAGACGTCGATGAGCCGGCGAACGCGACACTTGACGATGGACACGAAAATCCTTGGCTTGAGTCCGACGAAGTAAAAGAGAGCCTTGGTGAGGACTGCCGCCTCGTCGATTACGACGGCTGGCGCCTCTGGAAGGCGGATGTCTCGACCACGGAATCCACCACACTCGAGGCGGAAGAGCTCGACCTTGCATCCAATACCGTCGTAACAGGCATTCGAATTGAATACGGTGCGGTAGCCGCCGACTTTACGACTCGAAGCGATGCGGATTCTTGGACCCGCGATGATCTCAAAGATGAGCACGACGACCTTGACGATGCCAAAGCAATCCTTGGCACAGACGCTCGGGGCGCAGTCGTACACATGCAGGCAACGTCGGCTTATACGCCCCAAACCGCACTCACCAACAGCGCGCGCGTCGATCTTTGCCGCAACGGTGGCGGCGATAAACTTGAGTCACATGACGAGGACAGCGTCATTCAACGCTGTACCCTACCGCAGGACCTACCGGCAACAGGATCAGTTCCCATCGCCGCTTGCATCACCGCGCTCCTGACCTCGGGTACCGCAGCCCTATGGTTCGCTCGCCTTAGGTCGATCCCAAAGAAGCGCTAGCGCGATGAAAAAGCGGGCGAGCCAGTCCCCTGGCTCGCCCGCTTTCAATCATTTAAATCGCCGCATCTACTCTGCAGACGAAGATCCACCATCAACGATTGCCTGCTCGGACTCAGGAATCCCATCGGCACCCGTACTCTGTTCTTGCTCCACCTCTTCGCTGATTGCGGAGGCGGGGGTCGAGCCCTTTGCACCCACGATGTAGGCAGCCCCAAATCCTAACGCAATGGCAATCAAGGTCAAAATCACGTAGACAGGCCAATGGCGCTTAATATACGAAAACACGTTGACTCCTTAGAGCTCCGTCTACGAACGGCGGATAACCTCGGTCACGACCTCGGATACCGTAGCAATGTTCGTCGGGTTGACATTGTGGGGCAGGTCGTCCTCGGTACGAGCGCAAGCCAGACGCGTGCCGTCCACGCCGGCGATGGTAAGGGCTCGGCGGCTCGCCTCGAGCGCAGCATAGGCATCGGTCTTGGCATAGGGCATCTCGAGCGCGCCACAATCGACAAGGAACG
>CAUBWQ010000013.1 GCA_958439775.1 uncultured Collinsella sp.
TTGGGGCCCGAGATGAAGTCGACGGGCGAGGTCATGGGTATCGCCAAGAGCTATCCCGAGGCATACGCCAAGACGCAGCTGGCGATCGACTACAAGCTGCCTGACCCGAGCAGCGGCAAGGTGTTCATCAGCGTGTGCGATCGCGACAAGCGCCATATCCTTTCGGTCGCCCGTATCCTGCGCTACCTGGGCTTTGACATCTGCTCCACCGAGGGTACGGCGCGCGTGCTGCGTGGCGGCAACGTGACGTGCGAGGTCGTGGAGAAGATTAGCGGCCCGCATGACGGCGAGCGCCCCAACATCGGCGACCTCATCGCCGATGGCAAGATTGCGGTGATCGTCAACACGCCGTACGGCCCAGGTTCGCGTGGCGACGGCTATCTGTTGCGTACCGAGGCGGTGCGCCGCGGCGTGACCTGCGTGACGGCGATGTCTGCCGCCAACACGTACGTGAGTGCCATCGAGGCCGTGCGCGAAGACCAGCAGGGTCACGGTAGCGCCAACGACATGGGCATGGACGTCATCGCCCTGCAGGACCTGCCGCAGTACACGGTGTAGTTGACCTGGCCGGCCGGGGCGGGAGGGGCCGAGTTTCCCCCTTTCGCTCCGGCTGCAAGCAGGGTCGCTCAGGAGGAAACTCGGCCCCTCCCGCCCCGGCCTGCGGTGACTTGGCTGCACCGTGTGCTGCGGAAGGGGCTTTGCGCGATGACTAGGGCTGAATAAAAAGTGAGTGTGGGATCCGCCGTTCGTTCGAACGGCGGATCCCACGTTAATATTTCAGCCAACGTACGTCATGGCAATTCCCGGTAGGTCCCCGGGTGCCCCGCGGCGGGCTGGGTTTATTGTCTGAGCGACTTTGCGAAGCAAGGGGAGCGAAGATAAAAACCCAGCCCGCCGCGGGGCACCCGGGGACCGCAGGGACGGGAGCAGCTATACTACTCTCAGTAGTTAAGGGTCGCGGATCCGCCGCGTCACCGCTCTCAACAGGAGGTCTTTGTTTATGGCAGATCAGAAGCCGGTTGTCGGGATCATTATGGGCTCCAAGTCCGATCTGGGCGTTATGGAAGGCTGCACCGCCGAGCTCGAGGCGCTTGGTGTGCCCTATGAGCTCGTCATTGCGAGCGCACATCGCACGCCGGCGAAGGTCCACGAGTGGGCTTCGACTGCCGCCGATCGCGGTATCAAAGTGATTATCGCCGCCGCCGGCAAGGCCGCTCACCTGGGTGGTGTCGTGGCTGCCTTTACGCCGCTGCCGGTCATCGGCGTGCCTATGAAGACGAGTGACCTGGGCGGCATGGATTCGCTGCTGTCGATGGTGCAGATGCCTTCGGGCGTGCCCGTGGCCTGCGTTGCCATCAACGGCGCCAAGAACGCCGCCATCTACGCCACGCAGATTCTGGGCGCTTGCGACCCCGAGTACCGCAAGGTTATCGAGAAGATGAAGCAGGAGATGGCCGACGCCTAGGCGTTCCGCCGTTTCACCGCAGTATAAGGAGAGCCATGTCCGACTATCAGGGAAAACGATTCAAGGCTTCTCAGATTCCCGATCCGTCGAAGCCGGGTGCTGCCCATGCGGCACAGCAGGGTCGGACATCCTCTCCTCAGCAGCCGCGAGCGGCGCGTCCTGTGACGCCGGCGACGCACCGACGCCAGGACGCGCCGGCGGCGTATCGCCCCTCGTCATATGGCACGGCAAAGAAGCAGGCCCGGACGACGAGGCAACCGAGCGGCGCGCCGTCCAGCTACACCGAGCCGCCGCGTAAGAAGCGCCGCTCCATTATTCCCATTCTGCTCATCATCATCGGTATTGGCCTGATCGTTGCTGCGGCCGCTATCTTTATCAATGCTCAGATTGGCTATAAACAGGCAAGCGATTCGTACCAGAAAATCGAGAAGCAATATGTAAGCGATAAGGACGCCAGCGGCGTGCCGATTATCGACTTCGATGCACTTGCCCAGACAAATCCCGAGGTTGTGGGTTGGATTTGCGCGCCGGGAACCAACATCAACTATCCCGTGGTGCAGACCAACAACAACTCCAAATACCTCAACACGCTGTTCGACGGTACGGCCAATGCATCCGGGGCCATTTTCCTGGATAGCAATGACACCGCGCCGGGCATGGTGGATCAGCAGACCACGATCTACGGCCACCACATGAACGACGGATCGATGTTCAATGTGATCTCGGACACGACCGATCAGGTGACGTTCGACAGCATAGAGTACGCGTATTACATCACGCGCGACGCCACCTATAAACTGCGACCACTGGCGACCAAAGTTGTCGAGGACACGTATGCCAAGGCGCGCACACCCAATTTTGAGGGCGACGACGGGCTCAAGAACTACCTGTCCGAGATGCTCGACGGTGCCTCTGCCGTGGCGAGCGATGCCACCGATCGTGCTGCTTCGGCAACCAAGGTCGTAACGCTTGTGACCTGTCGTTCGTTATCGCTGAGCAACACACGTGCCGTCATGGTGCTCACGCCGGTCGAGGAATAGATTATGGGCTACTCAATGACGGTGAAAGGAGAAATGATGCTTGAGAACGGCAAATCGATGCCTTCGGTTGATGCTTGGCTGCGCGAAGCCAAGGCCGATGTTTCGGCGGCAGGCTGTGGGATGTACCTGACACACAACGGCGTGGTGCGCGCGACGCCCAAGGCCGAAGTGCGCGGAGTCGAGACCGATGGCGTGGCGCCAGGCCACAAGGTGGGCGGCATGGTGTTTGGCTTCGATGCCGAAAAGGTGCAGGCCGCTATCGAGGCGACGCGCACGATGCCGGGTATCGGCTATGTGCGCGTGTGGCTGGCGAGCGGCGAGCTTACCGTGGGCGACGACATCATGCTCGTGCTCATTGGCGGAGACATTCGCCCGCATGTGGTCGATGCGCTGCAGTCGCTCGTCGGCACCATCAAGAACGAGTGCGTGAGCGAGGTCGAGCGCGAGGCGTAAGGCCTCGTCGGCAATCCGAGTCTGTCTATAGCGAAAGCCCGCCGGCAGTTCATGTAGATCTGCCAGCGGGCTTTGATGTGTTGGAGCTATTTTGCTCTGGCGTTTGCTACACGCGTGTGGCGTCCTTGGGGCTCATGGTCATACTCTGAAAACGGTTCTCCATATATTCGTTATCGAAATGCTTGTCATAGAACTGTGCGACGGGAATATTTCGAACGGTTCCGTTGACGCGCTGATACCAATAATCGAGCGATTGCAACGTCATGACGCCGTCGATCAACATGACGGCGGTCAGGATGACGGTAGCAGAGTAGCGGCGTTTCCATGGAATCATATTGATGAGCTTAAGCAGGCGCGGCAGCAAGACCTTGATCCAGATGAGGCCACCCAGGCCCCACATGCAGGCAAACGGCGTGCATGTGCGTCCCCCGGTCAATACCGCGATGGGATCGGGCATGCCGAATAGCCTAATGTGTGAATAGCTCCACGACACCACGCCAAATGAGGTCTGCATAAACCAGCCTACAAACACCTCGAAAGCGCCGCCGATCAGGGCACTTACCAGGAAAATGATCAGAGGATTCTTTTTATAGAAGCGGTTGAGCGCCATGGTCATGAGCACCGCGCCAAATCCGTAGATGGGGCTAAAGGGGCCAAATAGCATACCGGCACGGTCCTGATAGACGCCGGGATCGACGACGACCATATGCCAGACTTCCTCGAGAATGAGACCTAACACGCTGCAGACGAAGAATACCCAGAACAGGTTGAAGTAGTTGAGCTTGATGTAGCCCTCGCCGGTTTCGTCGCGGCCGAGCATCCCCTCGGCGGCGGCATCGCGGTCGAGCATCTCTTGCAGACGGCGCTGCAGTTCGCGCTCCTGGCGTAGCGTGGGGTCGACGGTGGCCGACAGCGCAATGAGGATGACAAGCTGGACGGCGGGGCGCAGCAGGAAGGGTCCGATGCCCTGGAGCATCACGTCAACTAAAAGCTCCACGACGGTAAATGCGATGAGGACGTAAGACAGGCGGGCGGCATTGCGCCGCTGGTCCTTGATGAGGTCCAGGCCAAAGACGATCAAGATGATCGCGCTTGCCGCCGAGAGCATAATGCCGGCGACGATAAGGCCAACCGCGACCAGGGTGTTATCACCGAGCTTAGCGGCGACGTTGCCGTTAATGAGTGCGGTGATGACCTGCCACATAAAGGCGCCGACCGAAGGGAGCGTGCCCACGCCGGACAGGATGCACAGGACGGCGTACACCTTAATGATAAGGGGGACCTTCTTGGCCTCCGTGGTGCTGGGGACACTGGGGTCGAGTTGATTTCGATCCATACGCTACCTTTCTCGTCTTGTAGTAGCCTACAAGGATACGCCGACGACCAGCTAAAAGACAGGACGAACGTCCCAATTGCAACAATGTAGCCCCTAGCGCGGGCGAGACACGGCGCACGGGAAGTCTTCGAGGCCGTTGCCCCTGAGAGTGGACTACCCAATAAAATGTTTGGTCGCAAAACGGATAATAAGCTCGGTGGGCTTTTAAAAAGCGCTGCTCATGCGCTGGGGAGCGCGTCGCGCCGTGCGTATAATAAGGCGGGTAACGCCAAAATACGAGGCTCTGAGGGGATGCCATGTCTCAAGAAACCATCCGCGCGGCCGAGCGCGCCGCGGGACAGGTGAACGCCATGTCGACGTATGATCCGGACTCCGACCAGCTGCATGAGGAATGCGGCGTTTTTGGTGTCTGGGCGCCCGATCGCGACGTGGCTCGACTGACGTACTTTGGCCTGCGTGCACTGCAGCACCGTGGCCAAGAATCGGCGGGAATCGCCGTTGGTGACGGCGGTACGGTTATGGTCCGCAAGGATCTGGGCCTGCTCGACCGCGTGTTCTCCAATGCCGACTTGTCGACGCTCTCCGGTCAGCTGGCCGTGGGTCATGTGCGCTACGGCACCGCCGGCGCCAAGAGCTGGGAAGCCTCTCAGCCGCACCTCTCTACCATCAATAGCGTCATTATCGCGCTCGCGCACAACGGCACCCTCGTCAACACCGACGAGCTGCGTCGCCAGCTGATCGAGCTGGGCGTACCGTTCCTCTCCAACTCGGATTCCGAGGTCGCGACCAAACTCATCGGCTACTTTACTCAGCGTACAGGCCATCTGCGCGAGGGCATTCGCAAGACCATGGAGCTCGTGCGCGGCGGCTACGCCATGACGCTCATCAACGAGCAGGCGCTCTACGCATTCCGCGATCCGCATGGCATTCGCCCGCTGGTGCTGGGCAAGCTCGTGGACGAGGGCCTGGACCAGGCCGATGCCGCTTCCGTTTCGCAACTGCCGTCGCAAGACGACGCCGCGACGGTCGACGCTGCCACCCATGTCACGCGTGCCGGCGGCTGGGTCGTTGCCTCCGAGACTTGTGCGCTCGACATTGTGGGCGCCGAGTACGTCCGCGACGTCCGTCCCGGTGAGATTTTGCGCATCAGCGCCGAGGGCCTTGTGTCCGAGCAGGGCGTGCCTGCCGCCGAAGAGCCTGCTAACTGCATCTTTGAGCAGGTCTACTTCGCTCGCCCCGACTCCATCATGAACGGCAAGAGCGTCTACGCCTGCCGTTATGACATGGGTCGTCAGCTGGCACATGAGGAGCCCGTCGAGGCCGACCTGGTCATCGGCGTGCCCGACTCCGGCCTGCCGCCCGCGGAGGGGTATTCGCACGAGAGCGGTATTCCCTTTGGCGAGGGCCTCATCAAGAATCGCTATGTGGGCCGTACGTTTATCGAGCCTACGCAGGAGCTGCGTGCCATGGGCGTGCGTATGAAGCTCAACCCACTGCGCGACAACATCGAGGGCAAGCGCCTGGTCGTCATTGACGACTCCATCGTCCGCGGCACCACCATGGTGCAGCTCGTCAAGATGCTGCGCAACGCCGGCGCCAAGGAGATTCACATCCGCATCAACTCGCCCGAGGTCATCTGGCCGTGCTTCTACGGCATCGATACCGACGTGCAGTCGCAGCTTATCAGCGCCAACAAGACGGTCGACGAGATTTGCGAGTATATCGGCGCCGATTCGCTGGCCTTCCTTTCGGTCGAGGGCCTGCTGAAGGTCATGCCCAAGGGCGGTTACTGCGATGCGTGCTTTACCGGACGCTACCCCGTGGCGATTCCCGAGAGCTTTGGCCGCGACAAGTTCATGGAGGGCTTTAAGCCCCGCAACCTGGACAAGCCGCTGCACGTTGACGACGACGCCGTGGTCGAGAAATACGACGACCGCAGCTGGGAAGAGGAGCACGGCGAGGCCTAAAGCCTGCCATGTAGGGACAGGTTTATTTTGGTAGGTTTTACCTGCTGTTTTGTTGATATGACGGCGCGTGCCGTTATGGCGTGCGCCGAAATGAACGCAACTATGAGCACCGTTTGGTGCCTGTGCGGCAAACGGTAGTGGGAGAGGAAGGCTCAGATGAGCGACAGCAAGCATGTGACGTACGAGGACGCCGGCGTCGATACCGCCGAGGGCGGCCGCGCCGTCGACGCTATTAAGCAGATGGTCAAGGACACCAACCGCCCCGAGGTTATCGGCGGCATCGGTGGCTTTGGTGGCCTGTTCTCGGCTGCCGCGCTTAAGGATATGGAAGACCCGATTCTGATTAGCGGTACCGACGGCGTGGGCACCAAGCTCGTGCTCGCCCAGATCATGGACCGTCACGAGACGGTGGGCCAGGACCTGGTCGCTATGTGCGTCAACGACATTCTGGCTTCGGGCGCCGAGCCGCTGTTCTTCCTGGACTACGTTGCCATCGGCCACATCGAGGCCGAGCACATGGCAAAGATCATCAAGGGTGTGGCCGACGGCTGCAAGCTCGCGGGCTGCGCGCTCGTGGGCGGCGAGATGGCCGAGCACCCCGGCGTCATGGCTCCTGCCGACTACGACCTTGCCGGATTTACCGTGGGCGTCGTCGACCGTCCCAAGATGCTCGACCCCGCAAACGTCCGCCCGGGCGATGTGATCCTGGGCCTGCCTTCCACCGGCGTGCACTCCAACGGCTACTCGCTCGTGCGCAAGGTCATCGGCGTCGACGGCATTAAGCCGGGCACGCCCGAGGCCGCCGCTAAGGCCGAGGAGCTGAGCCGTCCGCTCGAGGAGCTCGGCGGTGCTTCGCTGGCAGACGCCCTGCTGGCTCCCACGCGCATCTACGTCAAGCCGATTCTGGAGCTGCTGCGCGGCGGCGCCAACGTGCACGCTATCGCACACATCACCGGCGGCGGCATTACCGAGAACCTCAACCGCGCGCTGGCCGACGACGTCGACGCCGTGGTCACCCGCAACGGTGCCGAGATGGGCTGGGACGTTCCGCCCGTCATCACCTACGTCTCGCGCCAGGCCGAACTCGCGCCCAATGAGGCATGCAAGACCTTCAACATGGGCGTTGGCCTGTGCCTGATCGTCGCCCCCGAGGACGAGGCCGCGGTGACCGAGGCCCTGGTCGCGCTGGGCGAGAAGCCGTTCCGTGTGGGCGAGTGCGTCGAGGGTTCCGGTAAGGTCGTGTACTCCGATGAGCGCTAACGAGCAGATGACTGCTGCCGAGGGCCTGGATTTTGTGCCCTATACCCGTCCGACCGGTACCGATACGGCCGAGCCGCTCAAGATCGGTGTGCTCATCAGCGGTTCGGGTACCAACCTGCAGGCGCTGATCGATCTGATCGCCGCCGGCAAACTCAACGCTTCGATTGAGCTTGTGGTGTCGAGCCGTCCTTCGGCTAAGGGTTTGCAGCGCGCTGAGCGCGCGGGCATCCAGACGCTCACGCTGTCCAAGGATGTCTATGCCGACCCCATCGCCGCCGACGAGATCATCGCGCACGAGCTGCTCGAGCGCGGCTGCGAATATGTGGTCATGGCCGGTTACATGCGCATGGTGCACACGCCGCTGCTGGCGGCGTTTCCCAACCGCGTGGTCAACTTGCATCCGGCACTGCTGCCGAGCTTTACCGGTGCGCATGCGATTGACGATGCCTTTGCGCGCGGCGTCAAGGTGACCGGCGTGACCGTGCACTTTGCCAACGAGATTTACGACAACGGCCCCATCATCGCCCAGCGCGCGCTGGCTGTCGAGGAAGGCTGGGATGTCGACACGCTCGAGGAGCACATCCATGCGATTGAGCACGTGCTGTATCCCGAGGTCGTGCAAATGCTCGCCGACGGCCGCGTCCACGTGCTGGAGAGCGGCAAGGTCGCAATTGACGCGCCTCGCGGCTAGCGGCGCACAGTACAATTTAGCCGGGTAGTCAGGGTGGTCATTGGCGCCAAGGCGCACGTGGCCACCCTTTGTTTTGGGTAGTCATCGGGAACGGTCTTTAACGACTGGTCATACAAGAACGTCGCAGGTGACTAGATGAGAGAGGTGAGCGCATGGCGGATAACGAAGCGCTGTTTACGCCTGAGCTGGTGTTTTTTGATTGGGAGTGTGCGACGCCGGATGAGGTGTTCGCGCGGCTTGAGGGCGAGCTTGCACCACGTGGCTACATTGCATCCGGTTGGCTCGACGCCGTTCGCACGCGCGAGGATGCCTATCCCACGGGTCTTGCCATGCCGGCGGCAAACATTGCCATTCCGCATACCGATCCGGGGTTTGTGGCCAAGCCCTATATCGCGGTGGTGAAGCCCGCCGCGCCCGTGACATTTAACGCTATGGCTGGCATGGGCGCTCCGGTGCCGGCGCAGATCGTCATCAATCTGGGCATCGCCGAGCCGGGCGGCCAGGTCGAGGCCCTTCAGGCGCTCATGAACATCTTTATGGACGCTGATGCCGCAGCCGACGTGCTCGGCCAGACCACGCCCCAGGGCATGGTCGACGCCATCCGCCGCCACTTCTAAGGCCGGCACTGGGGGACCGTCCCTAACCGCCGGCAGAAAAGGAACGTCCCTAACTGCCAACTGCCAGACCTGTCCCCTTTGCACCAAAATGGTGCAGATTAACCTGTCCCCCATGCACCAGGTGTGCCGCGGGGCTGCGTTGTGACACAATGGCGTTTGTTCGATTCGTGATGCGAAAGGCCAAACATGGCAAATAAGAAAAAGAACCCCGAGGTCGTGACGACGTCCGATCAACGGTCCCGCGCCGCCTCCAGCTCTCGCAAGAAGCAGCGCAAGACCTATGTGTCCAAGACCGTCAAGATTGTCCTGGTGGTCATCGGCGTACTGGCGATGCTGCTCTCCGTCTCGGCCATGGCGTGCTCCGGCCTGATGTCGCAGACCGAAAGCGCCAGCTCGGGCTATAAGCTCACTGGTGGTGTGGCTGCCACTATCAACGGCACCAACCTCACCGAGGACACCGTGACCAAGCAGATCATGAGCATGCGCACGTCCTACGGCTACACCAAGGACAAGGACTGGGCGCAGTATCTGGTTGACAACGACCTCACACCCAAGAAGTACCGCAAGCAGCTCATCGACTCCTACGCGCAGCAGATTCTGCTTCAGCAAGCACAGAAGGAGAATGGCGTGACGGTGTCGGACGAGGAGGTCGAGAAGGCTTGGAAGGACGCGTGCAAGAGCGCGGGCGGCGCCAAGGCTTTTAAGAAGACGCTTAAGACCTACGGCTACACCGAGGACACCTACAAGGATTCGCTCAAGGAGAGCCTGGCGCAACAGAAACTCAAGGATGCCGTCGCGCCCACGAGCAAGCCCAAGGACAGCGAGATTGTCGATTACATCAACGAAAATCTGTCCAGCTACAACGACGCCCGCCGCTCGTCGAACATCCTGATCAAGGTTGATTCCGACGCTTCCGACGAGGACAAGGCTGCCGCCAAGGCCAAGGCGCAGGAGTGCCTGGACAAGATCAACTCCGGTGAGCTGAGCTTTGAGGACGCCGTTGAGCAGTACTCCGAGGACACCGGTTCCAAGGAGAAGAAGGGCGATGTGGGCTGGGATAAGCTCACCACCTTTGTCGACAGCTACCAGACGGCGCTCGAGGGACTCAACAAGGGCGACGTGAGCGAAGTCGTCGAGTCGACCTATGGCTACCACATCATCAAGTGCACCGACTACTTCCATGTCGATAATCAGGTTGATGACATCAACCAGGTGCCCAAGGACATCAAAAAGTACGTCTCCAACGTGGTGAAGACGCAAGCGGCCAGCACCGCGTACAGCGAGTGGCTGGAGCAGTACAAGAAGGATGCCGACATCACCGTCAACCCCATGCCCAAAGACGTACCCTATAACGTGAGTCTGAAGGGTGTCACCAAGAGTTCGACCGACGATTCGTCGACGACTGAGTAATCATGGGGCGGTGCTCGCGCGAGTGCCGCCCACACTATTGAGGAGGATTTGCAGATGACCAACGAAGAGCTGCAGAAGGAAATGATTGCGGCCATGAAGGCCAAGGACAAGGTTCGCCTGTCCATCATTCGCCAGGTTAAGGCCGAGGTGAAGAATATCGAGGTCAATGAGCGCCGCGATGTGACCGAGGAAGACGTCAACAGCATGATCAAGCGTCTGATCAAGCAGACGAGCGAGACGCTGGAGATGTCCATCAAGGCCGGCACCGACCAGGAGCGTACCGACAACCTGACCGAGCAGGTCAAGATTCTGGAGAGCCTGCTGCCCGCGCAGGTTTCGGGCGAGGAGCTCGAGGCCCTGATCGAGCAGGTTATCGCCGAGCTGGGCGCCACGTCCAAGAAGCAGATGGGCCAGGTTATGGGCGCACTCGGCAAGGCCACCGGTGGCAACTTCGATAAGCCGGCCGCGGCAAAGATCGTCGGAGCCAAACTCGCGTAGGGGCCGAGCGGTACATAGTTGATGTTTAGGGGGGCGTGGCCGTCATGGTCGCGCCCCTTTTTGCTGGGCTGGGCACTCATTGGGGACAGGCTTAAATGAGTGCCCAATGAGCAGGTACTCATTTAAGTCTGTCCCCAATGACTAGGTGGAAGGTTGCGGGTTCTTTACGGGAATGTAGTGTGGGCTGCGGAAACGTGATTCTTTCCGTACAATAGTTCAACTCGTGTAAACGCAGGGAAGGGACATTCATGGCAGACATGATCGAGATCAAGCATCTCAACAAGTACTTTGGCGACCTGCATGTGCTCAAAGATATCAACCTCACCGTCAAACGCGGCGAGAAGCTCGTAATGATCGGGCCTTCCGGCTCGGGTAAATCGACGCTCATCCGTTGCGTCGATTATCTGGAGGAGCCCACGTCGGGCGAGGTTGTCATCGACGGTACGCCGCTCACCAAAAAGAATCACCTGGAGATGGCTCGCAAGTATAGTTCCATGGTGTTTCAGCAGTTCAACCTGTATCCCAACATGACGGTGCTGGGCAACCTGACGCTCGCGCCCATCAAGCTGCAAAAGAAGAGCAAGGAGGAGGCGACCGAGATCGCCATCGCTGCGCTCAAGCGCGTCGGCATGGCACATAAGGCCGGCGAGTATCCGCAGAATCTCTCGGGTGGTCAGCAGCAGCGCATCGCCATCGCCCGTGCCCTGTGCACCAAGCAACCCATCATCCTGTTTGACGAGCCGACCTCGGCGCTCGACCCCGAGATGGTCCAGGAGGTTCTGGACGTTATGATTGAGCTCGCGCAGGAGGACATCACCATGATCTGCGTGACGCACGAGATGGGCTTTGCGCGCCAGGTGGCCGACCGCGTCATCTTTATGGAGGACGGTCGCATTCTGGAGGAGGG
>CAUBWQ010000014.1 GCA_958439775.1 uncultured Collinsella sp.
GTAGCTGCCGCCCTGGGCGCCCCGCTCTATGACATAGCAGGGCTTGCTCGACGGATCGAGCTCCTCAATCGTAATGACGAGAACGATGACGCCCTGAAGCTCCACTCGCTCGATCGTGTATTTAGGCGGATTGGCCAGCTTTCCTCGACCGCCCGCATCACCCATGCCTGACACAAATTGGTTGAGCACTTTCTCGGTCTCGAAGTTCTCAACCGGGACAAAACCTGCGCGCTCACTCACTCCGAGCACGATGATTCCGCCGGCAGTGTTCGCGAATGCGCTCACCGTTTCCCATACGTCGCGGGAAAGCGTCGTGGCGCTCTCCTTCACTTCGACGTTAAGATCATCCGAGCCCATACGCCTTAAAGACTCAAGCAGACCGGTCAGCTCGTTTTCGTTCATCTGCACGTCCTTTCGCTCGGTCCTGCGGAGAATGCCGCGGATAGATTTCCCTCGTCTCTCAGTTATCTCTCGTAATTATCTCTCATTTATCTCTCTATCTCTCGGCTTAGAGATAAGAGATAGATAGAGATGGAATGTCTACCATTTGCTTCATTTATACATATTTTTGCTGGTAGAACAATCGGTATTGAGACAATACCATGATTGCCTACCTCTTTGCTGCTCAGTTATCTCTCATATTTTTCTCTCATCTTCCTGTCATCTCTCATATTAGAGACGAATGAGAGACGAGAGATACGCGAGTGATGGACGAGCGAGGATTTTCGGACGGTCGGATATCGAGAGTGAATATTTGGACGGTTTTTGGGGCTTTTGCGGCAGATTCCGTCCAAATATCCACTCTCGTTCGATAGGTGTCCGGAAATCCTCGCTCGTCCGTCCGAATATCCACTCTCGTTTGGCGTGTGTCCGAATTTCCACGCTCGCGCGGCGGTCACGCGGGGCCTTTACCCATTCCGCCGGCATCGTCTTCAGTTCGCCGCAGAGCCGCGGCCCCATATGGGTATACTCTCGAGGATTCGACTCGATTCGCCCCCGCTGGGGCGTCAAAGGAGACTGCATATGCCCACCACCTCAACCGACCCGCGCGCCGCTGCCGCCGCGCTGCTGGTACCCGGCACCACCTGCCACGGCTTTGCCGTCGAGCGCTGTGAGACCGTGCCCGAGCTCGACTCGGACGCTTACGTGCTGCGCCACACCGCCTCGGGCGCTCGCCTGCTGTACCTGGCGTGCGACGACGAAAACAAGGCCTTTGCCATTGGCTTTAAGACGCCGCCGGCCGATTCCACCGGCGTGTTCCATATTCTTGAGCACTCGGTGCTGTGCGGATCGGCTAAGTTCCCCGTCAAGGAGCCGTTTGTCGACCTGATCAAGAGCTCCATGCAGACGTTTCTCAACGCCATGACCTACCCCGACAAGACCATCTACCCCGTTGCCACCACCAACGAGCAGGATCTGTACAACCTGATGGACGTGTACCTGGACGCGGTGTTCAACCCGGCCATCTATACCAAGCCGACCATTTTTAAGCAGGAGGGCTGGCACTACGAGCTGGACCTGCCGGAGGGCGCCGAGGGCGAGGGCGACAGCAGCTCCGCGTGCCTGCACGAGGGCACGCTGCGCTATAACGGCGTGGTGTTCAACGAGATGAAGGGTGCGTTGTCCGACCCCATGAGCGTGCTGGACGATGCCGTCAACGCCGCGCTCTATCCCGACACCGCCTATGCACACGAGAGCGGTGGCGATCCGCGCGCGATTCCCGCGCTCACCTACGAGCAGTTCCTGGACACGCACGCACGCCACTACAATCCTTCCAACTCTTATATAACGCTCTACGGCGACCTAGATGTGGACCGCGCACTGGCCTTTTTGGACGAGCGTTATCTGTCGCAGCCGAGTGCCGCGAGCCGCCGCATGGACGCTGCCGTCGCCGCCGGCGAGGACCCGTCCACGCTGGCGCCCAATCCGCTGGGCGTGCAGGCGCCCGTGACCTGCGAGTATAAGCGCGTCGAGATGGCCACCACGCCCGAGAACGCCCTGGTGGGCCTGGGCCTTGTGCTGGGCAGCGCGCTCGACCGCAAACGCACGATCGCGGCGGATATCCTGTTTGAAGCACTGCTGGGCTCCAACGAAGCGCCGGTTAAGAAGGCCATTCTGTCCGCCGACCTGGGCGGCAACGTGGTGAGCTACACGGCGGCCGAGAGCCTGCAGCCCTACGAGCTCATCATGCTGCAAAACGCGCAGCCCGGCGTGGCGCGCGAGCTGCGCCGCGTGTTCCAGGACGCCTGCCGCGACTTATGCGAACATGGCGTTCCGCGCGAGCGCCTGGAAGCCATCATCAGCAGCAACGAATACGACCTGCGCCAGCGCGACTACGGTATCGCCGACGGCGTGGCCATTGCGTGCGACGCGCTGAGCACGTGGCTCTACGATGACGACGCTGCGACGCTGGCGCTCAAGTACGGCCCGGTGTACGAGGAGCTTCGTGGCGAGCTGGACGGCAGCTACTTTGAGGACCTGTTGCGCGAGCTCGTGCTGGAGAACGACCACATGGCTCTGGTCGAGCTGGTGCCGGTGGACGCCGCCGAGGGCGCAGAGGGCGCCGAAGCTGCCGAGCTGGCTGCCAAGCGCGATGCCATGACCGATGCCGAGCTGGCCGACGTGGTCGAGCGCACGGCCGTACTGCGTGCCGCGCAGGAGGCCGAGGACACGCCCGAGGACAAGGCCACGCTGCCGCGCCTGCGCGTGTCCGACATTGGCGAGGCGCGCCCCGAGCCGCCGCTCGTTGTGGACACGACCGCGCCCATCCCCTGTCTGCGCCACGGCATCCCCACCAACCGCCTGGCCTACGCCATGCAGTACTTCGACCTGAGCTGCATCGCATTTGAGGACCTGCCCTACGTGACGCTGCTCTGCCGTCTGCTCAAGCAGCTGCCCACGCGCGAGCACTCGGCCGAGGAGCTCGACAACTTGCTCGCCGGCAAGCTGGGCTTTTTGAGCTTTACGACCGAGGTCATGACGCAGCCCGAAGTGGACGGCGTGCGCCCCTACCTGCTGGTGAGCGCCGGCGCCCTGTCCGAAAAGATTGACGCACTGGCGAGCCTGCCGCGCGAGGTGTGGTCGAGCACGCTGTTGCTCGATGCCGACGCCGACCGCGTTCGCGACGTGCTCACGCAGATTCGCATTGGACTTGAGCAGGGCTTTATCAACAACGGTCACTCGGCGGCGCTCGGTCGCGCGATGAGTTACAGCTCGCCTTCGGCCGTGGTGCGCGAGCAGCTTTCGGGCGTGGACTTCTACCTGTTCCTGCGCAATCTGCTCGAGCACTTTGACGAGCGACTGGACGACCTGCGCGCCAAGCTTGCCGCGCTGGCAGACCGCATCTTTGTAGCCGATGGCTGCATGGCGAGCTTTACCGGCAGCGACGAGGACTTTAACGCGTACTGGGATGCCGCGGGCGACCTGAGGCTTGGCGCGGGCGACGGCGCCGATGCCGGCCGCGACGCGCTCGTGGTACCGGCGCCGCGCGACCGTCACGAGGCTTTTGTCATCCCCAGCGACATCTGCTTTGCGGCGCGCGCGTGCGACCCGCGTCGCCTGGGCATCGACGTGACGGGCGCTTGGGCCGTGGCTGCCAACGCGCTCTCCTACGACTACCTGTGGAACGAGATCCGCGTGAAGGGCGGTGCGTACGGCTGCGGATTCCGCGCTGCCGGCGAGCGCCAGACGGCGTTCTACACCTACCGCGACCCGGCGGTCGATCCTTCGATTGAGCGCGTGGAACGCGCGGGCGCATGGCTTGGCAGCTTTGAGCCCGACGAGGCCGCCTTTGAGGGCTTTATCGTGAGCTGCGTGAGCGGCATGGACGCGCCCGTGAAGCCGTACGCGCTCACCAAACGCCGCAACACGACCTACCTGGCTGGACTCGATCCGCACGCCCGCGAGGAGCGCCGCGCCCAGATGCTTGCGGCCACACCCGGTGAGCTGCGCTCGCTCGGCGCCGATGTGACGCGCATCGCAGCCGAGTCGCCCACCTGCGTCTTTGGCGGCCGAGACGTCATCGCCAAGAGCAACGCCGGCTTTAACGTAGTCGACCTGATGGGCTAAGGCACAAAGGTAGATTTTTGGGACATGCCTGAAAATCTACCTTTTCTTTTGCCGCTGCTTGGGCGGGGCAGCTCAGCCCGTCCCACCAGTTTGTCTAAATCTGTAACATCTAGGCGGCAATATCGGCTCCAGATGTTACAAATCGAGACGTTTTCGGATGACGCCGGCCCTTTGTCTCAATCTGCAACATCTAAGTCCAATTTTGCCGAGTTACTGTTACAGATCGAGACAAACCGCCGCGAACACCAGCTCTTCATCAAAACCCACGAAGGTGTTCATGAACTGCTCCCTTTGCGATGATTTGTGTGGTGGTTTGGGTGTTTGCCCAGATAAAACCTGCCAAAATAAACCTGTCCCTTTTTGGCAGGTTTGCTAGAGGAGGCCGGGATGGACAAGGCTGAGTTGCGACGGGCGGTGATTGCCCGACGTGACGCTCTTGATTTGGATGTGCAGGCGGCGAAGTCTGCTGATATCTGCGCGCGGCTGGTTGAGCTGCTGGGCCGCTTGGATGCCGCGGCGCCGCGCGCCGTTGCCGTCTATGCCGCGATGGGTTCCGAGGCAGACCCTGCCGCGTTTGCCGCTGCGGCCGCCAAACGCGGCTGGCGCGTGGCCTATCCGTGCATGCTCTCGGCAACAGACGCCGCAGCTTGTGGCCAGCGCATGTGTATGCGGGCAGTTGCCGCCGACGATGCGTCCGCGGCTCCGTTTATCGCCCACCCCACGCGGGCCTTCGCGGCCACGGACATCGACAGCAACCACTTCCCTATCGTGCCTGCCGAAGCTCTCGACATGATCGTCGTGCCGCTCGTGGCCTTCGACCAAACCGGCGCGCGCCTGGGCTACGGCGGCGGTTGCTATGACCGCTATCTGCCCATGCTCTCGCCCGCATGCCAAATCATCGGCATCGCCTTTGACGAGCAGCGTGTCGACCGCGTTCCCACCGACGCTCACGACCTGCCGCTACCCCACATCATCAGCGCCTAATCGCCGCCATATCAGCCACGGCTACAGCAGTACCATCGCAGCCTAGTGCTCCTCGCCGGCGCGGGCCAGGTCGTAGGGCGTGGTCTGGTAGACGTAGTAGTTGAGCCAGTTGGTGTAGAGCAGCTGAGCCTGACTGCGCCAGACGTTGCGCGGCTCGGCGGTGGGATCGTCACCAGGGAAGTAATGCGCCGGCACCTGAGGGTTGAGGCCGCGCTTCACGTCGCGCTCGTACTCCAGGCGCAACGTGTCGGTATCGTACTCGGGATGGCCAAAGACAAAGAAGCGACGGCTGTCGGTCGACTTGACGATGTACAGGCCCACCTCGTCGGACACGGCCACGACCTCAAGCTGCGGCTCGGCCTCCACGTCCTCGCGGCGCACATCGGTGTTGCGCGAATGCACGGCATAGAAACGGTCGTCAAAGCCGCGAACCAGCGGGCTTTGCGGCTTCACCAGATAATGCTCAAACACGCCGCTCGCCTTTGACGGCAGGTCGTGCTTCTGGATACCGTAGTGATGATACAGGCCCGCCTGCGCGCCCCAACAAATGTGCAGCGTAGAGTGCACGTGCGTGGTGGACCAATCCATGATCTGACAGAGCTCGGGCCAGTAGTCGACCTCTTCGAACGGCATCTGCTCCACCGGCGCGCCCGTGATAATCAGGCCGTCGTAGTGGATGTCGCGGATGTCGTCGAACGTGCGGTAGAACGTCTCCAGGTGGCCGGCGCTTACGTGCGTGGCCTCGTGCGTCTTGGTGCGCAGCAGGTCCACCTCCACCTGCAGCGGCGTGTTGGAGAGCTTGCGCATGATTTGCGTCTCGGTGTAGATCTCGGTGGTCGCCGTATCATTAAAAAAAAAACGCAGCGGGCGGATGTCCTGGTGCAGCGCGCGGTACTCGGTCATGACAAAGATGTTCTCGCTCTCGAGCTGCGCGGCGGCAGGGAGGGCGTCGGGGATGCGAATGGGCATGGATGCTCCTTACGAGTCAGTTGCAGCTATGGTACAACGAGCGGCCCCATCCGCGCGAGCACATCGCCCAGCGATGCCGTCAGCGGCCAAATCACTCCAAAAGTAGAGATTAAGGCATGTCCCAAAAATCTGTGGCGCTTTAGCCTAGCAAAGTGGTAGCAGGACGCTACAATGGTTCGACGCGAAAAACTCGGCCGGAAGGATACTCATATGTACCAGACGCGTAAAATCGGTGTGCTCGGCCAGGGCCACGTAGGAGCACATGTCGCCAACAGCCTGCTTATGCAGGGCATTGCCGACGAGCTGTACCTGTGTGATATCAACGAGGCCAAGGTGACGTCCGAGGTCCAGGACCTGCGCGACTCCCTTTCGTTTGCCCCGCATAACACCAAAATCGTCAACTGCTACGACCACTACGAGGAGCTGGCCTGCTGCGACGTCATCGTCAACGCTGCCGGTAAGGTCGCGCTGGCCGCCGGCAACCGCGACGGCGAGTTGTTCTTTACCACCGACGCCGCCCGCTCCTTTGCCAAGCGCATCGTCGACGCCGGCTTTGACGGCATCTTTGTGAGCATCTCCAACCCCTGCGACGTCGTGTGCACCGAGCTGTGGCACCTGACCGGCTACGATCCCAAAAAGATCATCGGCTCGGGCTGCGGCCTGGATTCCGCCCGCCTGCGCACCGAGATCTCCAAGAAGGTCGGCGTGAGCCCCAAGTCTATCGACGCCTACATGATCGGCGAGCACGGCTTTAGCCAGCTGGCCGCCTTTAAGGCCGCGACCATCGCCGGCAAGAGCCTCAACGAGCTCCAGGCCGAGAATCCCGACAAGTACGCCTTTGACCACATGGAGGTCGAGGAGCTCGCACGCAAGGGCGGCTATGTGACCTACCAGGGCAAGCAGTGCACCGAGTACGCTGTCGCCAACTCCGCCGCGCGCGTCTGCGCCGCCGTTCTGCACAACGAGCACGCCGTGCTTTCCGCCTCCACGCTCATGACCGGCCAGTATGGCGAGGAGGGCATCTTCACATCCCTGCCGTGCGTGATCGGCGCCGAGGGCGTCGAGGAGGTCTACACGCTCGACCTGTCCGAGTACGAGCTCGAGGGCTTCCACAAGAGCTACCAGCACATCCGTGACAACATCGCCCAGCTCGACTGGTGGGACGCCGAGGCCTACGACGCAAAGTAGGCCGCTGGCTGCCGCAACCTTGCGAATCGAAGCACGATACTAAGCGGGCCGCGCCGGAAATCCCCGGCGCGGCCCGCCTTTTTGACTCACGCAGTGCCCTTGCGAATCGAAGGTGAATACTTTTCCGCGAAGTGAACGAGCAAAAACGAGCCCCCGAAGCATCGACACTTTTCAGACGCCGTTTCCTGCGGTTTCGCCGAGTTTTTCCTGCAGTTTTGGCGTCAAAAAGTGTGGATGCTTCGGGGGTCTAAAATAGGTCGTTCACTTCGCGGAAAAAAATTCACCTTCGTTTTCGCGCAGACACGAATCCGGCCGCCACAACGCAAAACGGGGCCCGCGCGCAGCGCAGACCCCGTCGTGAGAGGTTATTCCCGGTATATTAGTACTGCTCGATGCCCATGTAGCGACGAACCTCGGGGCTGTGGTCGAACACCTTGCCGCGGGCGGCGCGCAGCTCGCAGCTCATGTTGTAGAAGAAGATCGGCTCCAGGTACGAACGCACGCTGGCGGGCACGTCGCCCACGCCGTACTCGAGCGCGTCGAGCACCATGATCGTGTCGGTATGCGTGTTGAGGAACGCAAGAGCACGCTCCTCCATGGGGCGACACTCGCCGGCGCCAAGCTGCACAAAGTAGAACACACCGGGCTCGGTGGCCTCGAACGGGCCGTGGAAGTACTCGCCGGAGTGGATATAGCAGCAGTGCTTCCACTGCATCTCCATGAGCGAGCAGATAGCCATGGCGTAGGTCTGGCTAAAGTTGGGTCCGGAGCCCAGGATATAGAAGAACTTGTGCTGCTGGCAGAGCTCGGCAAAACGGGCGCCCAGCTCGGCGTTGACCTTCTCGCGCGCAGCGGGCAGCAGCGCATCCATCTGCTTGAGGCCCTCGTACATGTCGGCGAGTGCCTCGTAGCCTTCCTGCTGGTCGAGCAGCTCGGCGGCGATCAGAGCGCCGATGCCCTGAGGCACCTCGGCCTGCGACACGCCCTCGCCCCAGGGGTAGACCCAGGTGGTCCACTTGCCGCTATCGATCTTGGAGCCCTCGCAGTCGGTGAGGGCGACGACCTCGGCGCCGGCAGCCAACGCCATCTCGCAGCCGTCGACGACCTCCTGCGTGTTGCCGCTGTGGCTGCAGGCAATAACGAGCGACTTCGGCCCTAGGCTCTTGGGGGCCATCAGGCAAAACTCGCGTGCCGTGTAGACCGTCGAGGTAAACGTGGTGGCCTCGCGCTTGAGCAGCTCGTTGGCCGGCATCAGGTCAATCATCGAACCGCCACAAGCAATCCAAAAGACATTCTCAATCTTACCCTTGCGCTCGATGATTTCCCGAACCAGATCATGTGCGTTCATCCTGATGTTCCTCCTTGTGGGGCGGCTTTGAGCGACGGCGGCTCGTACCTGCTGTCGTTCTATGTTGTCCTATTTATAACACGTGTAACAAAGCCTGTGAAGTCATCTCGGCAAATTTGTTCTATGTTGTTCTATCTGTGAACGTTAGATGTCGAAGACGTAGCGCGAGCCCACGATCTTTTGGCGGCCGAGCAGTAGAGGGCGCCCGCCAGCGTCGGTAAAGTAGGCCTCCATATAGAAGAGCGGCTCGCCGACCGGCACCTCCAGCAGCGGGGCCACCTGAGCATCGGCAAGCGCAATCTCCACCGTACAGGGGTCGGACTTGAGCGGCGCACGGCCCGAATGCTCGGCAACGAGCGCAAAGATCGAGTTATCGGCGAGGTCCTTATCGGCCAGCGTCTGCAGGTAGGGATGGTCGGCCAGCACAAAGGCGTTGTTCTCGAGCATGACGGGGATGCCGTCGGCCGTGCGCACGCGCTCGACCACGATAAGCTCGCAGCCGGGCTCTACGCCAAAGAACGCCGCATCCTCGCGCGTCGCCGCGACCACCGTGCGCGACACCAGACGCGCACCCGGCACCATGTCGTTGGCAGCGCAACCCTCGGTAAAGCTCTGAACGTCGCCTTTCTGGACAATCTTGCGCTTGAGCTTGGGCGCGCACACGAACGTGCCCCTCCCCTGCTGGCGGTTGAGATACCCCGCGCGCGACAGCTCCTCGATGGCGCGGCGCACGGTGATGCGTCCCACGCCGTAGTACTTCGCAAGCTCCATCTCGGAAGGAATGCGCGAGCCGGATGCATACACGCCGCGCGCGATCTCGCCCTTTAGGTCGTCCATAACCTGCTGGTACAGCGGCACAGCGGACACCTCAGTGCGCTCGGTTTTATCATCGGATGCCATCGTTATGCTCCATTCCGTGCATGCTCGGACTCAAACTCTTCAATCGCCGCCATAAACTGCTCGCCAAAGGCGTCGGCCTTTTTCTCGCCGATGCCGTTGACTTGGATAAGCTCGTCGCGCGTCTGTGGGCGTAGGCGGCACAGGCCGCGCAGGGCCTTGTCGGAAAAGACCATGTACGGCGCCATCTCCAGCTCCGTCGAGATCTCCTTGCGGAGGGCACGCAGGCGCTCGAACAGCTCGGCATCGTCGCCAACACGCGGGCGCTGATCCAGCTCGGCCTCCTCGCGCAGCAGATCGACGGCGCGGCGGGCGCGGGCCGAGGCCTTGCGCTTGGACGCACGACACTTAACGGTAAAGGCGAACGCCTCATCCTCGACCTCGACGGCACGCGGACCCAGCCCCACGACCGGGTACTGCCCCTGCGAGGTGGCCAGATAACCGCGGCCGCACAGCTGGCCGATGATGTCCTTGATGCGCCCGACCGATTCGCTCGACAGCTCGCCGTAGCCGCGGTCCTCGTCCAGATGCATCTGGCGAATGCGCTCGGTGTTGCCGCCGTGGAGCACGTCGGCGATCAGCGACTTGCCAAAGCGCATGGGTCGCGCGGCCACGTAGCGCACGGCGGCGCGGGCCATATCGGTGACGTCCTCGACCTCGAACTGCGTGAGGCAGTTGCTGCAGTTGCCGCAGCCCTCGGCGTCATCCGTGGCGGTGGCGCCCGCACCAGCCGCAGCAGCATGCTCGGCCGCGGCCTCGTCGCCAAAGTAGCGCAGCATGTATTCGCGCAGGCAGCCGGTAGTATTGCAGTAGCCCTCCATCTGGCTGAGCAGGCGGTAGCGGTTCTGGAGCGCCCATGCGCGCTGCTCGTCGTCGAGCGCCTCATCGGCAGCATCGCCGCGGTCGATCAGAAAGCGACGCATGCGAAAATCGTTGCCGTTCCACAGCAGGTGGCAGCTGGCCGGGTCGCCATCGCGGCCGGCTCGACCCGCCTCCTGGTAGTAGGCCTCGATGCTCTCGGGCACGTTGTTGTGGATCACGTAGCGCACGTTGGGCTTGTCGATGCCCATACCAAAGGCGTTGGTGGCAACCATCACCTGGATATCGTCGTCGATAAAGGCGCGCTGGCTTTGCCGGCGGGCGTCGTTGCCCATGCCGGCATGGTAGCGGCCAACGCGAATGCCGCTGGGGCCCAGTGCCTCGGCAAGCTCGCCTGCCAGCGCATCGACCGTCTTGCGGGTCGAGCAATACACGATGCCGCTCTCGCTCGAATGCGCGATCACGTAGTCACGCACCCACGCGGCCTTGGCCTTGTCGCCCATCTCCTCGCAGCCAAAGTAGAGGTTCTTGCGATCGAAGCCCGTCACCACCGTCGCGGGGTTTTGCAGGCCGAGCATCTGCTGAATATCCGCGCGCACGCGCTCGGTCGCCGTAGCGGTAAACGCCGCCACGATGGGGCGCTGCGGCAGGGAATCGATGAACTCACGAATCTGCAGATAGGCGGGGCGGAAATCCTGGCCCCATTGGCTCACGCAGTGGGCCTCGTCAATGGCCACGAGCGGCACGCCAATGCCGCCGTCCGCCGCGGCCTCCCGCGCAAAGGCCAAAAAACGCGGCTCGAGCAAGCGCTCGGGCGCCACGTACATAAGCTGGTAGCGGCCCTCGCGCGCCCGCTTGAGCACGGTGTTTTGCTGGGCCGGAGTAAGGCTGGAGTTGAGATAGCTGGGTCGCGCACCCGCCGCGAGCAACGCACGGGTCTGGTCCTCCATAAGCGACAGCAGCGGACTCACCACAAAGGTGATGCCGGGCAGCATGAGCGCGGGCACCTGGTAGCAAATGGACTTGCCGGCGCCCGTGGGCATAACACCCAGCGCATCACGACCGGCAAGGATCGCATCGACCATGCGGTCCTGTCCCGGGCGAAACGAGGTGTAGCCAAAATAGGCGCCGAGCGTGTCGAGCGCCATCTGCTGCATGCTATCGGTCATGGTTTCCTAACGTTCAAGTCATCTGCCGCCGATTATACGCCGCCACGCGGACAGCAGCACACGGCCGCCGCCCAGACTAGTCGTTTAAGAACGCCCCCAACGGCTAAGGAGGGTCCCCAGGTGCCGGCA
>CAUBWQ010000015.1 GCA_958439775.1 uncultured Collinsella sp.
TACCTGGGGTCTCTTGCCGCTATCGGTCTGGACCCCAACGACCATGACGTCCGCTTTGTCGAGGACGACTGGGAGAGCCCGACGCTCGGCGCCTGGGGCCTTGGCTGGGAGGTCTGGCTCAATGGCATGGAGGTCACGCAGTTTACGTACTTCCAGCAGGTGGGCGGCATCGAGGTCGACCCCGTGCCCGTCGAGATCACCTACGGCCTGGAGCGTATCGCCATGTACGCCCAGGGCGTTAACTCGGTCTACGACCTGGTGTGGAGCTACCTGCCCGACGGCACGCCCATGACCTATGGCGACGTGTTCCTCGAGAACGAGCGCGAGTTCAGTGCCTATAACTTTGAGGTCGCCAACGTCGAGATGATGCGTCAGAAGTTTGACGACTACGAGGCCGAGTGCCATTCCTGCCTGGAGCGCAAGCTGCCGCTGCCGGCATATGACTGCGTCATGAAGTGCAGCCACGCTTTCAACCTGCTCGATGCCCGCGGCGCTCTGTCCGCGGTCGAGCGTGCCAACTACATCCTGCGCGTCCGCGCCGTCGCCAAGGCGTGCTGCGAAGCCTACATGGCCGAGGTCGCCGGAGTCAACGAGAATGCCGACCAGGAAGGCGAGGTGGCGTAAGCCATGGCAGACGCTAAGGATTTCCTGTTTGAGATCGGTACGGAGGAAATGCCCTCTGCACCGCTGAACAATGCCGTCAAGCAGCTTGGCACCATGATCGCCAAGGGTCTCGACGAGGCCGGTCTGGCCCACGGCGAGGTCCGCGTGATCTCGAGTCCGCGCCGCCTGGCTGCACTCGTTGCCAACGTCGCCACCGCGACCGATGAGGTTCACGAGGTCAAGCGTGGCCCCGCGGCCAACATTGCCTTCGACGCTGACGGTAACGCCACCAAGGCCGCCCAGGGCTTCGCCCGCAAGTGCGGTGTGGCTGCCGAGGACCTGGTCCGTCGCGAGGACACTGACGGTCGCGAGTATGTGTTCGCCGAGAAGAACATTCCCTCCGCACCGGCTACCCCGATCCTGACGGTCCTGTGCGAGAAGACCATCGCCGGCCTGCAGTGGCCCAACTACCGCTCCCAGCGCTGGGGCCACGAGCACGCCACGTTCGTGCGTCCGGTCCGTTGGATCTGCTGCCTTCTGGGCGAGGACGTTGTGCCCGTGTCGTTTGCCGACGTGACGAGCGGCAACACCACGCGTGGTCATCGCGTACTTGGCCCTGGTGACCATGTGGTTGCCAGCCCCGCCGTCTACGAGCAGGTGCTCGAGGACGCCGGCGTGCTTTCTGCCGAGCGTCGTCGCGAGGCCATCCTCGCCGGTATCGCCGAGGTCGAGGCCGCTCGCCCCGGTTGCCATGTCGACACGCCCAAGAAGGTCTTTGAGGAGGTCATCAACCTCTGCGAGTGGCCGACGGTGCTCGTCGGTACCTTCGATGAGGAGTTCCTCAAGGTCCCGCACGAGATTATCTGCGAGTCCATGCTCACCAACCAGCGCTACTTCCCGATCTATGACGGCGAGGGTAAGCTCACGCGTGAGTTCGTGGTCGTTTCCAACAGCAAGCCCGAGAATGCCGAGCGCGTGATCGACGGCAACGAGCGCGTTGTGCGTGCCCGTCTGGACGATGCCAAGTTCTTCTACGAGGAGGACTTGAAGATCTCCCTCGACGAGTTCCGTGAGCGTCTGGCCAAGGTTGCCTTCCAGGAGAAGCTCGGTAGCGTGCTCGCCAAGTCCGAGCGCATCGAGCAGCTCGCGCTCGCTATTGCCCGTGAGGCACACCTGGGTGCTCACCTGGCAGCCGATGCCGCTCGCGCCGCGCACCTGTGCAAGGCCGACCTGGTATCCAACGCCGTCGTCGAGTTCACGAGCCAGCAGGGCGTGATGGGCGGTTATTACGCGACCGCGATGGGGGAGAACGACGAGGTCGCTCATGCTATTCGCGATCACTATCGTCCCCGCTTTGCCGGTGACGAGCTGCCCGAGGGCACCGCTGGCTGCATCGTGGCCTGCGCCGATAAGCTCGATACCATCGCCGGTATCTTTGCCATCGGCGAGCCCCCGACCGGCTCTTCGGACCCCTACGCGCTGCGTCGTGCCGCTATCGGCATCATCAACATCCTGCGCGACCGCTTGCCGATCGACCCCACGTCGCTCATTGACTTCGCCCTCGAGCTCTACAGTGAGCAGGGCATTGAGTTCGACGCCGCCGAGGTCGCCCAGCAGGTTCGCGACTTCTTCCATGGCCGCCTGGTGAGCATGGCCCGCGACGAAAAGATCCCGGCCGATACCGTTGCCGCCGTCTCTGCGGTGCACATCATCGCCCCGTCCGTCTTCTTCGCCCGCTGCGCCGCCCTCGACGAGGCCCGCAAGAACGACGCTGAGACCTTTGATAACCTGGCGACGGCCTATGCCCGTGCCGCGCATATCTCCAAGCCCGAGCTGGGCGCGGAGTACGACCGCGCCCTGATGGGCGAGGTCGAGCTCGCGCTTGCCGATGCCTCCGAGGCTGCTCAGACCGCTGTCGACGCCGCCCTTGCTGCCGAGGATTACCCGGCCGCATTTGCCGCCCTTGCCGCCCTGCGCGCCCCCATCGACCGCTTCTTCGACGAGGTTATGGTCATGGACAAGGACGAGCAGCTCCGCGATAATCGCCTTAATCTGCTCAACCGCTTCGAGGCCGTTTTCTCCGGCATCGCCAACATCGGTGAGCTTGCCCGCAAAAAGTAAGCCAGCCTGCGCATAAGCGCAAAAGGAGCCCCGCATGGATTGCCCGGTCACCGCTCGTCCCACCGTTATCGTTATCTCCGACTCGCTCGGTGATACCGCTTGTGAGGTGGTGCTTGCGGCGTCCGGGCAATTTGATGAAGGGGCTTTTCGCGTTTTGCGCCTGCCCAAGGTGGCCTCCGTGGAGCAGGTCAAGTCATTTGTGGGGCCGCGCGTCGATGCCGACCATCGCGATATCGCCGTGTTCCACACCATTGTCGATCCGGCCCTTCGTGCTCGTGTGCTCGATTACCTGGGTATGCTGCATATCCGCTCGGTCGACCTGATCGGCCCGACGCTCGCCGTGCTGTCGTCGCTCGTCGGCGTGCCGCCCAAGGGCGTTGCGGGTGTGATTCACAAGACCGATGACCGCTATTTCCATCGTATCGAGGCCATGGAGTATTTCGTTGAGCACGATGATGGGCGCGGCTGCGACGATCTGTCGGGTGCCGATATCGTGCTGCTGGGCGTATCCCGTACGTCCAAGACGCCGCTGTCGATGTATCTGGCCTATCAAGGTTACAAGGTTGCCAATGTTCCGTTGGCCCATGGCATGGAGCCGCCGAAGTCGATTTACGAGGTTGACCCGATGCGCCTGTTCGGCCTGATTTCGACCGTCGATGTGATTTCTGAAATTCGCGATAGCCGCTTGGGCGATGACTACGCTCGTGCCGTTGCCGGCTCCTATGCCGAGCCCGAGAGCGTGCACAGCGAGCTCGAGGAAGCCCGTGCGCTCATGAAGCGCCTAGGCTGCTTTGTGGTACGTACCGACGGCAAGGCCATCGAGGAGAGCGCCTCCGAGATCATCAGCCACTTGGAGGAAATCCAAGAAGTCCGCGCCCGCCGCGCCGCCCGTCGAGCCCAACAAAGCTAGCTTATTGGGGTAGCTAAAAATGCCCTGTCTAAAATAACCAACTAACAATAATGCACGATAATGATAAAGCGATTTAGCAAGAAACTTGCATCTGACCTGCATTTTTCTTGTAGTGGTATCTTCATAAGGTAACCACCTTTACCTACCGTTTACCGCCAGTTTTAGCACGTTTACCAAACCGCGCATCCTCTGCTCAAGCCTGCCCAAAACGCGCCGTATAGTTCCCTCACGGCCCGCATCTGACGGGTCGATTCGTTACCACGGTCGTGCGCGTAAGCGCATGGAAGGGGAAGTATCGTGAGCGATTGCAAGAGGGTTTACCGTTTTGGAACCGACGCCCAGGGCACCTGTGTCACCGAGGGCGACAAGTCCATGAACTTCGTGCTTGGCGGCAAGGGCGCAAACCTTGCCGAGATGAGCCGCATCGGCCTGCCGGTTCCCGGTGGTTTTACCATTACCTGCCAGACCTGTGTCGAGTACTCCGGTGCCGGCAACGTCTGGCCCGAAGGCGCGCTCGATGAGATCGTTGCCGCCGAGGAAGACCTCGAGTCCCGCTGCGGCAAAAAGCTCGGTGACGCCTCCGATCCGCTGCTCGTGTCGGTTCGCTCGGGCGCTCCGTTTTCCATGCCCGGCATGATGGACACGGTCCTCAACTTGGGTCTCAACGACGACTCCGTTCAGGGTCTCATTGCCCAGACGCAAAACCCGCGCTTTGCTTGGGATAGCTACCGCCGCTTTATCCAGATGTTTTCCAACGTCGTCATGGGCGTTGACGCCGACCTGTTCGAGAACGCCCTGACCCAGGCCCGTCTGGTCGCCGGCGTCCGCGTCGACTCCGAGCTTTCGGCCGAGGATCTGCAGGAGCTCGTCGAGACCTTCAAGGGGATCTTCTCCGAGAACGTCGATGCCTCCCTGTATCCCGAGCTCGAGGTCGCTGACGGCAAGCCCGTCTTCCCGCACGACCCGGATCTTCAGCTACGCCTTGCAATTCAGGCCGTCTTTGGCAGCTGGATGAACGAGCGTGCCTGCATCTACCGCAAGCAGCATGGCATTTCCGACGACCTCGGCACCGCCGTCAACGTGCAGGCCATGGCCTTTGGCAACAAGGGCGAGACCTCTGCGACAGGCGTCGCCTTTACGCGTAATCCGGCCGACGGCACCAAGGAGTTCTACGGTGACTTTTTGGTTAATGCTCAGGGCGAGGGCGGCGTCGCCGGTATCCGCAACACCGGGCCTCGGGTCCGCAGGTGAGGAGCTCGAGCGCGTGTTCCTGACGCTCGAGGATCATTACCGCGATATGTGCGATATCGAGTTCACCATCGAGCAGGGCAAGCTCTGGATGCTCCAGACCCGCGTGGGCAAGCGTACCGCCACCGCCGCCCTGCGCATCGCCATCGAAATGGTCGAGGAAGGCCTGATCACCCGCGAAGAGGCCGTGAGCCGCATCGATCCCGCTCAACTCGACCAGCTCCTTCACCCGCAGTTTGACGCCTCCAAGAAGTACGAGGCTCTCGCCAGCGGTCTTAATGCCAGCCCCGGTGCCGCCGTGGGCGAGGTCGTGTTCTCGAGCGACGACGCTGTCGCGCGCGCCAACGAGGGTCACAAGGTCATTCTGGTTCGTTGGGAGACCAACCCCGACGACCTGAAGGGCATGGTCGCCGCCGAGGGCATCCTGACCAGCCACGGTGGCAAGACGAGCCATGCCGCCGTTATCGCCCGCGGCATGGGTACGCCCTGCGTCTGCGGCGTTGAGCGCTTCCACATCGACGCCGCCGAGAAGGTCGTGCGCATCGAGGGCAGCGACCGCGTATTGCACGAGGGCGATGTCATCTCCATCGACGGCACCCAGGGCATCGTCGTCGACGGCGCCGTTGATCTGGTCTCGGCCGAGCTCACCGGCGATCTGGACACTATCCTGTCCTGGGCCGACGAGATTCGCCTGGACGAGACCTGTGGCCATGCCAACCATGTGCGCGTCAACGCCGACAATCCTGAGGATGCCGAGCTCGCCCTCGAGTTTGGCGCCGAGGCCATTGGCCTGTGCCGCACCGAGCACATGTTCCTGGGTGACCGCAAGAACATCATCCAGAGCTTTATCCTGTCTGAAGATGAGGCCGTGAAGCAGCAGGCCCTGGCCGACCTGCTCAAGGTTCAGACCGAGGACTTCCTGGCGATGTTCAAGACCATGTCCGGTCGCGATGTGGTCGTCCGCCTGCTCGATCCGCCGCTTCATGAGTTCCTGGATAATCCTCGCGAGCTCGAGGTTGCCATCACCAAGAAGGAAGCCGCTGGCGCCAGCGAGGAAGAGCTTGCCGTCCTGCGCACCAGCCTGCGTCGTATCGACGGCATGGTCGAGTCGAACCCCATGCTCGGCCTACGCGGCGTGCGCCTGTCCGTCGTCTTTAGCGATCTGCCGCTCATGCAGGTCCGCGCCGTCGCCACGGCTGCCGCCCGCCTTATCAAGGAGGGCGTCGACCCGCGCCCCGAGATCATGGTTCCGCTCGTTTCCATTACGGCCGAGCATGTCCAGACCCGCGAGGTTATCGAGCGCGTGATCGCCGAGGTTTCCGTCGAAGAAGGCGTCGAGCTCAATATTCCCGTGGGCACGATGCTCGAGCTGCCGCGCGCCTGCATGGTCGCCGATGAGATCGCGCAGTACGCCGACTTCTTCTGCTTTGGTACCAACGACCTTACCCAGACGACCTTCGGTTTCTCGCGCGACGACGCCGAGGCCAAGTTCATCCCGCTGTACCTGCACAAGAAGATCTTGAAGGACAACCCCTTTGAGACCATCGATGCGGCGGTGCTCGAGCTGGTGCGAATGGCCGTCGAGAAGGGCCGCGCCACCAGCCCAGACATCCACCTGGGCATCTGCGGCGAGCACGGCGGCGACCCCAAATCCATTAAGGGCCTGTTCAACGTGGCCGACGTGGACTACGTGTCCTGCTCGCCCTACCGCGTGCCCCTCGCACGCCTGGCTGCCGCTCAGGCCAAGCTCGAGGCCAAGCGTTCCGCCTAACGTTTTGGGTTTAGACGCCTAGCGTAGCCCCCTTCATGCCGCCCGTCTCATTCGTGAGACGGGCGGTTATTCATGTGCTGGTTTTGTCTTTTTGTCTGCGTAAAAAATTGTTCTTGCAGCAGAAACCCGCGCGTGTATACTCGAATACGTTTGTTCAACTACGTGCCGGCCAAGGTGGTACGGCACCTCTAGAAGAGTAAGGAATTGCACATGGATTACATCCGCGCAATCGAGCGTCAGCAGATCCGCGAGGACATTCCTCAGGTTCGCGTCGCCGACAACGTCAAGGTTCACTACCGCATTAAGGAAGGCGACCGCGAGCGCATCCAGGTCTTCCAGGGCGACGTCATCCGCATGGCCGGCGCCGGTGCCCGCGAGACCTTCACCGTCCGCAAGATGTCCTTCGGTGTCGGTGTTGAGCGTACCTTCCCGCTTCACAGCCCCAAGATCGCCAAGCTCGAGGTCGTTCGTCATGGTCGCGTCCGTCGCGCCAAGCTGTACTACCTCCGCGACAAGGTGGGCAAGGCTGCTCGCATTCCCGAGAAGCGCTAAGAAGATCGCAGCGTCTGTCCACTCGTTTGGACACAAGGGTCACCTTCGGGTGGCCCTTCTTTTTATCTGATTTGCATGCAAGGAGGGCCTGGTATGGCCAATATGACGAGCTCGGTTTCGGCATCGCAGGTTGCCGGAGAGCTGGCGAGCGCAACGTTTGAGGAGATCCCCGCCCTCGTGGAGCATTATCGCGAGGACCCGCGCCAGCAGGTGATCAAGGCTTGCGAGCGTGCCCTTAAGCGCCATGCCAAGGAACTTGCCGAGCGCGAGCGCGTCAATGACATGTACGAGCTTATGCATGAGCTTGGCGGCGATGGGGTGGTCGTTGGCGTCGACGAGGTGGGCCGTGGCTCGGTAGCGGGTCCCTTAACCGTGTGTGCCGTGTGCCTTCCCATGGAGCCGCGCGTCTGGGGCATCAACGATTCCAAAAAGCTCACGCCGGCGCGCCGCGAGCTGCTCTCTGTGAAGATTGCCGAGGTGGCGACGGCGATTGGTTTTTGCCATATCGCGCCTAAGGATATCGATGAGATGGGCATGGCCCGTGCTATCCGTACCGCCGTTGCGGGCGCCGTGGCCGATACGGGGCTCGAGCCCGATTGCGTGCTTATGGATGGCAACCCCTTGGGCGCCGTTCCTAACGAGCGCGATGTGGTGAAGGGCGATGCCAAGATCGCCTGCATCGCCGCGGCGTCCATCATGGCCAAGGTTACGCGTGACGAGATGATGGTCGAGTACGACGCCGAGTACCCCGAGTACCATCTGGCCGAGTCGAAGGGCTATGCAAGCCCCGAGCATATCGAGGCCATTCGAAAACATGGACTTTGTCCGTTGCACCGCGTGAGCTTTTGCGGAAACTTTCTGCAGACTGAGCGCCTTTTCTAGGTCAATTGTGGAGACAGGGACTTCTGGGGTTTTATAAACCTGCTGGTAGCGGGCCGTATGCAACACCATTGTTGCGTACGGCCCGTTTTTTTTTTTTTTTTTGTCAGCTTTTGGTTTGCTTCCGGTACTTACCCGCATGAAAGGAGCCCTCATCATCGGGGCAATGCAGTGTGCGGGAAAGGAGACCCCATGAGTGCCGCAAGCAAAAAGAGCAAGACGCAGCAGCTCAAGGAGCGTTGGGAAAACGGCGAGCTCGACTCCGGGGCGATGACGCCCGAGTTTATCAAGGGACTCAGTCCCCGCGAGCTGGGCATGCTGGGCGAGCTGATCACCATCGACTACTTTAACGAGCGCGGCTACACCTTGCTGGAGCAGGGCTATCGTTGCACCGAGGGCGAGGCCGATCTGGTGCTGCTCGATGAGCTCGACGATGTCGTGGTGATGGCCGAGGTCAAGACCAGACGCGTTGCGCTGGATTGCAACACGCGGGTCTTTCCCGAGGAGGCCGTGGACGCCCAAAAGCAACGCCGCTACCGCCGCATCGCAAGTTGCTATCTCATGGAGCATTATCCGCTCAAGGCGATTCGCTTCGATGCCGTGGGCGTCACCATCCGCGACGGGCATATTGCCGAGATCGAGCACCAGTACAACGCGTTCGATTGGCAGGTGTCGTGATGGCGTTCGAGACGTTTGCCGTTCACGCGGCCTGCATCCGCGGCGTCGAGGCGATTCACGTCACGGTCGAGGTCTCGCTTGCCGGCGGCGTTCCGGGCATTCAGATGCTCGGCATCCCGAGTATGGAGGTGATGGAGTCACGTGGTCGTATTCGCTGTGCGATGCGCTCGGCCGGCTTTGAGATCCCGCGCTCGGGCATTACGGTCAATCTGGCGCCCGGCGATATTCGCAAGACCGGTAGCGGCTTTGATCTGCCCATCGCCATCGCGGTTCTAGCGGCCGATGGTCAGATTCCCCGCGACAACCTCGATCGTTGTCTTATCGCCGGCGAGCTCGGCTTGGACGGCACGGTGCTTCCTGTCAAAGGCGAGGTGGCGTTTCAGCTATTGGCTCGCGACATGGGGCTGTCTTTTATCGCCGGCAGGTCCGACCAGCATGTGCCACTCGCGGGCGTGGATTGCGGCTTTATCGACCATCTGTCTCAGCTTGCTCACGGCATGGGCGATGCCGCACGGCACTACTTGGATTCCGAGGGTGTCGAGGCGACCTTTGAGCCCGAGCTCGACTATGCCGACGTGCTGGGGCAGGAAGTCGCTAAACGCGGCATGGCGCTTGCGGCGGCAGGAGAACTCGGCTTGCTCATGATCGGGTCTCCGGGATCGGGCAAGACGATGCTCGCACGCCGTATGACCGGCATCCTGCCCGAGCTTTCCGTTGAGGATCAGCAGGAGGCACTGTGCATCCATTCGGTTTTGGGTGAGAACATTGATGGCTTGTTGGCGGGGCACCGCCCCTTCCGCAGTCCCCACCACAGTATTTCGACCGCAGGCCTTATCGGCGGCGGGCGCCCGGTGCACCCGGGTGAGATCAGCCTTGCTCATGGCGGCGTGCTCTTTTTGGACGAGCTTGCCGAGTTTCCCACTGGCGTGCTGCAGACGCTGCGTCAGCCCATCGAGCGCGGCTACGTGAGGATCGTACGCGTCGACGGGGCTTTTACCTTCCCGTCGCGCTTTCAGCTGCTGGCTGCGAGCAATCCCTGCCCCTGCGGCTTTTTGGGCGATCGCGAGGTGCCGTGTCGCTGCTCGGCGGCGATGGTCGAGCGCTATCGGTCTAAACTGCGCGGTCCTTTGGCCGACCGTATCGACATGATGATCGATGTGACCCGTCCCGACCCTCAAGTGATTATCGAGGGTGCGGAGGGCATGTCGTCGGCCGAGTTACGTGACTACGTTGTGCGCGGTCGCGCCTTTCGCGCTTGGCGCGAATCCCGCATGGACGATGCGGATGCCGAGGCCGAGGATGACGAGACACGGTCCATTGACGGCGTCGTTTCGACCTTTGAGCTCGATGATGCGGCGGAGAAGTGTGTGCTCGGCCTGTCGAAGCGCACGCATCTCACAGGGCGTGGCATCGGGCGCCTTGTTCGCATTGCGCGCACGATCGCAGATGTCGCCGAGAGCGAGCAGGTGACGCAGGACCACGTGCTCGAGGCGGCGATGTACCAGGGAAGGAGGGACCAATGATGGCTGAGGGGACCTTCGAGCTGCATCCAGGTGACGCGTTGTATCCCGAGACCGTTTTGGAGCTATCTGATGTACCTCAGACGCTCTATGTGCGCGGCAACCCCGAGGCGCTTTCGACGCCCGCGCTCTCCATCATCGGTGCGCGAAAGGCTTCGCCGTATGGTCTTGCCGTGGCAGAGCTTGCGGCGAAGGTGGCGGTTGAGGCGGGAGTGACGGTAGTTTCGGGCGGTGCGGTCGGTTGTGACCAGGCCTCGGGTTGGGCTGCGGTCAACGCCGGCGGCAAACACGTTGTGGTGCTGGGGACGGGCGCCGACGTGGTCTACCCGCGCTCGAGCGCGGGGCTGATTACGCGCACGCTTGATACGGGTGGCGCGGTCGTGTCGATCTCTCCGTGGGGCATGGGTCCGCGCAAGTTTGCCTTTCCGCGCCGCAATCGCGTAATCGCGGCCCTGTCGCAAGCCCTCTTTGTATCCGAGGCGGGTATGCCTTCTGGGACGTTTTCCACAGCCGAGGCTGCTATGGATTTGGGGCGCGAACTTCTTGCCGTGCCGGGGTCGATCCTATCGCCCGAGTCGCGTGGCACGAATTACCTCATTGCGAACGGTGCCTGCTGCATCGTCGACGAGGAATCTATCGAGATGGCTATCTCACGCATCTACGGAACCCTGCGCTACTCGCGCCCCGATGCTCCCGGCATTGCCGACCTGGATCCAACGCAGCAGACCGTGATGCATGCGCTCATCGCCTCTCCGCTCAAGGTCGACGACATCGCGGCGCTCGTCTCGCTCGATGCTGTCGGCGTACTCAAACTCTTGGGTTCGCTTGAACTCGAGGGTCTTATCGAGCGCATGATGGATGGAAGGTATGCGCCCTCCAAGTTTGCCCTTCACGCCCAGACACCCTTCGGTCACAATGGAAAACGTGTCAATTAGAAAGGTGTTTGCAGATGCAGTTCGATCAGGTGACAGTTATCGGTGGCGGTCTGGCGGGTTCGGAGTGCGCGATCCAGCTGGCAGATCGCGGGTTTGCCGTAAAGCTGTGCGAGATGCGCCCCCAGGTGAGCTCCCCGGCCCACCATACCGATCACCTGGCAGAGCTCGTCTGCTCCAATTCGTTTAAGTCGACCCGTCCG
>CAUBWQ010000016.1 GCA_958439775.1 uncultured Collinsella sp.
ATACGCTCCCGATGCGCGTATAGTACCGATTGTTTTGTCGGCTCCTGCTGCGTCGAGTCCAAACCGCAAAATGCCATGAGCGGCGCGGATGCAGCCAGGAGGCACGAGGACAACCCATCGTGGCCACGCCCCGTGCTTAAAACCCCAAGAAGGAGTGAACAATGGCAGAAGAGAAGTATGTGCCGCGTCTGAAGACCAAGTACAACAACGAGGTCAAGCAGCAGCTTCAGGACAAGTTCCAGTACGAGAACGTCATGATGATCCCCAAGTTTGAGAAGATCGTCGTGAACATGGGTGTCGGCGAGGCCGCTACCGATTCCAAGGCCATCGACGGTGCCGTGCGCGACCTGCGCGCCATCACCGGACAGCAGCCGATGATCACCCGTGCCCGTAAGTCCATCGCTACCTTCCGCCTGCGCGCTGGTATGCCGATCGGCTGCAAGGTTACCCTGCGTGGCGACCGTATGTGGGAGTTCTTCGATCGTCTGACCTCCGTCGCGATCCCCCGTATCCGCGACTTCCGCGGCATTTCCGCCAAGAGCTTCGACGGCCGTGGTAACTTCTCCATGGGCGTCACCGAGCAGCTCATCTTCCCCGAGATCGACTTCGATTCCGTCGATCACCAGCGTGGTATGGACATCACTTTCGTGACCACCGCCAACACCGATGAGGAGGCCAAGGCCCTTCTGGACGCCTTCGGTTTCCCGTTCAAGAAATAGGTTCACCTGCCCTATAAGCGCCGTTCCCACAAGGGGGCGGCGCTTGGGGCGAACAATACTCTATGTGAGGAGGATATAAGTGGCTAAGACATCGATGATCGTCAAGTGCAATCGCAAGCAGAAGTTCTCTACTCGTGAGTACACGCGCTGCCAGCGCTGCGGCCGTCCGCACTCTGTGTACCGCAAGTTCGGCCTGTGCCGTGTCTGCTTCCGCGAGCTTGCACTCAAGGGCGAGCTTCCCGGCGTTAAGAAGGCCAGCTGGTAAGTCACTACCAGCGTTTCAAGCATCAGTTTGGAACAGGGAAAACGCGCTAAAAAGGCTTTGCCGTTAAGGGCGGCGAAGAACCAAGAGCACGTGTTCATCAAGAACGAAGGAGAATCTGTATGAACCTTACAGACCCGATCGCAGATATGCTTACGCGCATCCGTAACGCTAACTCTGTGAACAAGGCCACGGTCTCCATGCCGAGCAGCAAGAAGCTCGTCGAGATCGCTCGTGTTCTGCACGAGGAGGGCTACATCGAGGGCTACGATGTCGAGGACACCGTTCCCCAGAAGACTCTGCACATCACGCTTAAGTATGGTCCCAAGAAGGCTAAGGTCATCAACGGCATCCGCCGCATTTCCAAGCCGGGCCTGCGTAAGTACACCGGCGTTGCCGACATGCCCCGCGTCCGCGGTGGCCTTGGTACCGCCATTATTTCCACCAGCCATGGCGTCATGACCGACCGCGATGCTCGCAAGCACAACGTCGGCGGCGAGATCATCGCTTACGTCTGGTAATTCGCTCGGTAGGTAGAAGGAAAGGAGATCACCGTGTCTCGTATCGGTAATAAGCCTGTCCAGATTCCCGCCGGAGTCGAAGTGGCAGTCAACGGCAACAACGTTGTCGTCAAGGGCCCCAAGGGCCAGCTCGAGCTCGATGTCTTTGAGAAGCTCGCTATCAACGTCGAGGACAACGTCCTCACCGTTTCCCGTCCCGACGACGAGCGTGAGACCCGTGCCCGCCACGGCCTCACCCGCGCCCTCATCCACAACATGGTTGTTGGCGTTTCCGAGGGCTTCGAGAAGAAGCTCGAGCTCGCCGGCGTCGGTTACCGCGTGCAGCAGAAGGGCAAGAACCTCGAGTTCTCCCTGGGCTTCTCGCACCCCGTGATCGTCGAGGCTCCCGAGGGCATCACCTTCGAGGTTCCCGACAACACCCACGTGAACGTCAAGGGTATCAACAAGCAGCAGGTCGGTCAGATCGCCGCTGAGATCCGCGGCCATCGTCCTCCCGAGCCTTACAAGGGCAAGGGTATCCACTACGTTGGCGAGCACATCCGCCGCAAGCTGGGTAAGGCCGCCAAGTAGTCGTAACCGACTCACTCGCATAAGACCAGCACCCCGTCAGGTGCTGGCAAGATCAACCTTTTTAGGAGTTTACGTATGAACAAGCATAAGGCGAAGCTGGAAGGCCTCAAGCGTCGTCAGCGTCGTGTTCGCGGCAAGGTCTCGGGTACCTCCGAGCGTCCGCGTCTTCGCGTGACCCGTACTAACGCCAACATCTATGCCCAGATCATCGACGACAGCAAGGGCTCCAGCCTGACGCTCGTCTCTGCCTCGACCCTCGAGGCCGAGTTCAAGGGCACCCACACCTCGAACAAGGAGGCTGCGGAGAAGGTCGGTCAGCTCGTTGGCAAGCGCGCCATCGAGGCCGGCATCACCAAGGTCGCCTTCGATCGCGGTGGCCGTATCTACCATGGCCGCGTCAAGGCCCTCGCCGACGGTGCTCGTGCCGCCGGTCTCGAGTTCTAGGAGGTATGTAGCACATGGCTCGTAATCAGAAGCAGCAGCGCGAGGCCTCCGAGTTCGAGGAGCGCGTCGTTTACATCAACCGCGTGTCGAAGACCGTCAAGGGTGGTCGTCGCATGAGCCTCGTCGCTCTCGTCGTCGTTGGCGACGGCAAGGGCAACGTTGGCGTTGGCATGGGCAAGTCCGCTGAGGTGCCCATGGCCATCTCCAAGGCATCTCTCGATGCCAAGAAGAACATGTTCCACGTGCCGGTGACCGAGCAGGGCACCATCCCGCACGAGGTTCTCGGCCACTTTGGTGCCGGCCGCATCATCATCAAGCCCGCTGTCGAGGGTACCGGCGTTATCGCCGGCGGCGCTGTGCGTCCCCTCTTTGAGCTTGCTGGCATCAAGAACGTCCTGTCCAAGTCCCTCGGTACCGACAACGGCCTCAACATCATCAAGGCTGCCGTCGAGGGCCTCAAGGAGCTCTCCAGCCCTGAGGACGTCGCGGCTCGCCGTGGCCTGACGGTCTCCGAGATGTTCGTCGGTAAGGAGAACTAAGCATGGCTGACACCATCAAGATCAAGCAGGTCCGCAGCACCAACGGTTGCAAGCAGGACCAGGTCCGTACTGTCCGTGCCCTCGGTCTCCACAGGATCCGCGAGGTTCGCGAGATTGCTGACAACGAGTCCGTCCGCGGCATGATCTTCAAGGTCAAGCACCTTGTCGAGATTGTAGAGGAGTAGCAAATGCAGCTTCACGATCTTACTCCCGCGCCCGGTTCCACCAAGAACCGCAAGCGCGTCGGCCGTGGCAATTCTTCGGGTCACGGCACCACTTCTGGCCGCGGTCAGAAGGGCCAGGGTTCCCGCTCTGGCGGCACCAAGGGTGCCGGCTTCGAGGGTGGCCAGACTCCGCTGGCTATGCGCCTGCCCAAGCTTCCGGGCTTCCGTAACCCCCGTCGTATCGAGTACACCGCCGTTAACGTTGAGCGTCTCGAGCGTAAGTTCGAGGACGGCGCTGTGATCGACGGTGCCGCTCTTAAGGCCGCTCGCATCACCAAGAGCGAGTTCGAGCCCGTCAAGGTGCTCGGCAATGGTGAGCTCACCAAGAAGTTCACGGTCAAGGTCGACAAGGTCAGCGCTTCTGCGCAGGCCAAGATCGAGGCCGCCGGCGGAAAGGTCGAGCTGCCGTGCTAAATGGTCTTAAGAATGCTTTCCGCATCAAAGAATTGCGCGAAAAGATTCTTTTTACCATAGCTATGCTCGTCGTGTACCGCATTGGTGCGCACGTTCCTGTGCCCGGCATTCCCTTCCAGGGGATGCTGGGCCTTTTCTCGACCGATAACAATTCGGTCGCCGCAGGTGCTATGGCCCTCCTGAATCTTTTCTCTGGCGGTGCGTTGAGCTATGTGTCGGTGTTTTCGCTGGGCATCATGCCTTACATCACCAGCTCGATCATCCTCCAGATGCTCCAGGCCGTCGTGCCTTCCCTGCATGAGCTTGCCCGCGAGGGCGAGGTCGGTCAGACCAAGATTACGCAGTATTCGCGTTACCTCACCCTGGCTCTGGCAATCCTCAACTCCGTGGGTTACCTCTTCCTCTTTAAGAGCTTCGGCATCAGCTTCAATGGCGCCGGCGCTCCCGAGATCATCTTCGACCTCATGATCGTCGGTACACTCACTGCGGGCGCCATGCTGATCATGTGGATTGGTGAGCTCATCACCCAGCGCGGTATCGGCAATGGCATGTCGCTGATCATCTTCGCGAACATCATGGCCGGTCTGCCGCAGGCTATCTTCTCCAGCACCGAGGGCAATGCCGGTGGCATCATCACCATGGTGATCATCTGCGCCATCATCCTGCTGGTTATCCCGCTGATTGTTTTCCTTGAGCGCGGCCAGCGCCGCATCCCGGTCTCCTACGCTAAGCGCGTCGTGGGCCGTCGCATGATGGGTGGCCAGACCACCTACCTGCCCATCAAGGTCAACACCGCGGGTGTCGTGCCGATCATCTTCGCTTCGGCGCTGCTGTACTTCCCGGCTCAGATTGCCGTGTTCTTCCCCGGCATCGGCTGGATTCAGGCAGTTGCCTCTGCGCTTTCGCGCGGCTGGCTCAACTGGGTGCTTAACGTTGTCCTCATCGTGTTCTTCGCGTACTTCTACACCTCCATGGTGTTCAACCCCGATGACACGGCCGACCACCTTAAGAAGCAGGGCGGCTTTATTCCGGGCGTGCGTCCGGGTAGGGCTACCGCGGCCTACATCAAGAACGCGCTCAACAAGATCACGCTTCCCAGCGCTGTCTTTTTGGCGCTCATCGCCATCGTGCCTTCGATCATCTTCTCCTTCACGGGTAACCAGCTGATTCAGGCATTTGGCGGCACGTCCATCCTCATCATGGTCGGCGTCGTGCTCGACACGGTCGATAAGCTCGAAGGCCAGATCAAGATGTATGATTACGATGGATTCTTTAAATAGGCTAGAGGAGGATTGCTCATGAACCTCGTATTGCTCGGAGCTCCGGGTGCCGGTAAGGGCACCGTCGCACAGGAGCTCGTCGCCGAGTTTGGCGTCGCCCACATTTCCACGGGCGACCTGCTGCGTGCTGCCGTCAAGGGTGGCACCGAGCTTGGTATTCAGGCTAAGAAGTACATGGACGCTGGCGAGCTCGTTCCCGACCAGCTCGTGATCGACCTTGTCAAGGAGCGCCTTGCCGCCGATGACGCCCAGCAGGGCTTCATCCTCGACGGGTTCCCGCGCAACACCGCCCAGGCTGTGACGCTCGATTCCGAGCTCTCTGCCATGGGTCGCGAGATCGACTGTGCCCTTCTGGTCGATGTGGCCCCCGAGGTCATTATCGATCGCCTGTCTTCGCGTCGCACCTGC
The DNA here is from genome assembly GCA_958439775.1 of uncultured Collinsella sp. Lineage (GTDB taxonomy): Bacteria > Actinomycetota > Coriobacteriia > Coriobacteriales > Coriobacteriaceae > Collinsella. The sequence goes on from CAUBWQ010000016.1 coordinate 5,382, forward strand.
CGCGCCTGCGGTTACACCGGCACCGCTGCCGATGCTACCTGCCCCAAGTGCGGTGGCGAGATGTATCAGCGCGACGACGACAAGCCTGAGACCATCAAGAACCGTCTCGACGTCTACGAGAAGTCCACGAGCCCGCTCGTCGACTACTATCGTGGCCAGGGTCTGCTCAAGTCGGTCAACGGTGACCAGGCTCGCGAGACCGTGTACGGGGATGTCAAAGAGGCTCTCGGTCTATGATCAAGATTAAGTCTGCAACGCAAATCGAGCAGATGAAGAAGGCAGGAGCGCTATCTAAGATGGCGCTCCGCCACGTTGGAGCCATGGTGCGCCCCGGCGTTTCGACTTTTGAGCTCGATCAGCTCGCGGAGCAGATTATCCGCATGCATGGCGGCACCCCGGCCTTTAAGGGTTACGGTGGGTTCCCGGGGACCATTTGCGCATCGATCAACGATGCCGTGGTCCATGGTATTCCCAACCCCGACATGATCCTGCGCGATGGCGATATCATCTCCATCGATACGGGAGCCGTTGTCGACGGTTGGGTCGGCGATAACGCTTGGACGTTTTTCGTCGGCACCCCCACGCCCGAAGCCAAGGCTTTGTGCGAGGTCACGCGCGATTGCCTTAAGGCTGCCATCGAGCAGGCTGTTCCCGGTAACCATATCGGGGACGTCGGCTATGCCGTTCAGTCCCTCGCCGAGTCTCACGGTTACGGTGGGCTTCGTGATTATGTAGGCCATGGCATTGGCCGCGTGATGCACGAGGACCCCAACGTTCCTAACTATGGAAAGAAGGGGAGGGGCGTTCGCCTCCAGGCCGGCATGGTCATTGCCATCGAGCCGATGGTTACGATGGGTTCCAACCATGTGAGCACGGGCTCCGACGGTTGGATTGTTACGACCAACGATCACCTGCCCGCCGCGCACTACGAGAACACCGTCGCCATCACCAATGCTGGCCCGGTGATTCTCACCACGGATGCCCAAGGTGCTTGGTGCTCCCTCCAAGGCGGAGAAATGTAACAAGTTCCACTTAGTTGTGGAGCCATTACGAAGTTATTACGATGCGTGCATACGTGTTGTAGAATACTCAATCGCTGTCGTTTTCTAGAGAAAGATGATTGCTTGTGAAGAAGGAAGACGCAATTGAGCTCGAGGGTACGGTAAAGGAACCGTTGCCCAACGCCATGTTTAAGGTCGAGCTCGAGAACGGTCATTCGGTTCTGTGCAACATTTCTGGCAAGATCCGAATGAATTACATCCGTATTCTCCCCGGTGACAGGGTTGTCGTGGAGCTTTCCCCGTACGACCTGACCCGCGGCCGCATCACCTATCGCTACAAATAGCGGCACGCATACACGCACTCCATTTCCGACTGCAGGCTTAGCTCAACCTACGGTCGGATTGTGTGTGAAGACCAGCCATAGTTTTAAACGCCTGCGGCTGGGCGAGTAGATAGTAGGGAAGTAGTTTGAGCGCTACCGAAAGGAAGAACGATGAAGGTACGTCCTTCGGTCAAGAAGATGTGCGATAAGTGCAAAATCATTAGGCGCCATGGCAAGGTCCTCGTCATTTGCGAGAACCCCCGTCATAAGCAGCGTCAGGGTTAAGAGAGGAGACTACGTTGGCCCGTATTAATGGTGTCGACCTCCCGCGTGAGAAGCGCGTTGAGATCGGTCTGACCTACATTTACGGCATCGGCCGCACCACTGCGACGAAGATTTGCGTCGAGTGCAACGTTAACGTGGATACGCGCGTTAAGGACCTCACCGAGGATGAGGTTAACGCCATCCGCGATTATATCGATAAGAACCAGATCATGGTTGAGGGCGACCTCCGCCGTGAGCGCAACCAGAACGTCAAGCGCCTTATGGACATCGGCTGCAACCGCGGCCTTCGTCACCGCAAGGGCCTCCCGGTCCGCGGCCAGCGCACCCACACTAACGCTCGTACCCGCAAGGGCCCGAAGCGTCAGATCGGTGCTAAGAAGAAGAAATAAGGAGCGCTAGATAGATGGCTACTGCTAAGAAGAACGTTCGCGCTGCCCGTCTGAAGCGCGCGGACCGTAAGAACATTTCCGTGGGCCAGGCTCACATTCGTTCTACGTTCAACAACACGATCGTTTCGATCACCGATCCCCAGGGCAACGTCATTTCCTGGAAGTCGGCTGGCCAGGTGGGCTTCAAGGGCTCCCGTAAGTCCACGCCGTTCGCTGCCCAGATGGCTGCCGAGGCTGCTGCCAAGCAGGCCATGGAGCACGGTATGAAGAAGGTTTCCGTCTTCGTCAAGGGCCCCGGCTCCGGTCGTGAGACCGCCATCCGCTCCCTCCAGGCTGCTGGCCTCGAGGTCTCGAGCATCCAGGACAAGACCCCCATTCCGCACAACGGCTGCCGCCCCAAGAAGCGTCGCCGCGTGTAACTGAAAGGATCGTATCAATATGGCAATCGACAGGACTCCTGTTCTTAAGCGCTGCCGTCAGCTCGGGATCGATCCCGCTGAGCTCGGTTACAGCAGCAAGAAGGAATCTATCCGTCAGCCCAAGCGCCGTCGCAAGGAATCTGAGTACGGCATGCAGCTGCGCGAGAAGCAGAAGGTCAAGTTCATCTATGGCGTTCTGGAGAAGCAGTTCCACGGCTACTTCAACAAGGCCCGTAAGATGAACGGCGTCACCGGTGAGAACCTCATGATCATTCTTGAGTCTCGCCTCGACAACGTCGTCTTCCGTCTTGGCTTCGCCCGCACCCGCAAAGAGGCTCGTCAGTCCGTCCGTCACGGTCACTTCACCGTGAACGGCAAGCGCGTGGACATCCCGTCCTACCGCGTCAAGGCCGGCGACGTCGTCGCTGTCGGCGAGAAGTTCCGTGACCTCCTCCCCATCAAGGAGGCCCTGATTTCCTCCGAGCGCTTTGAGGTCCCTGGCTGGCTCGAGGTCGATATCGAGAAGCTGTCTGGTAACGTGCTCGCTCTGCCGACGCGTGAGCAGATCAGCGGTGATATCAACGAGCAGCTCATCGTCGAGCTCTACTCTAAGTAGTCCATCCGGGCTGCTGAGGCTGGAGGTAATACATGTCAGAATTCATTAGGCCTCAGGTTCAGGTCGAAGAGATCAACGAGACGTCTGCTCGTGTCTCCGTCGAGCCGCTCGAGCGTGGTTACGGCGATACGCTGGGTAACTCCCTTCGTCGCGTTCTTCTGTCCTCGCTCGAGGGTGCCGCCGTCGAGGCTATTCAGATCGATGGTGCGCAGCACGAGTTCATGACCATCCCTAACATGGTCGAGGATGTCACCGACATCGTCCTGAATGTCAAGGGTCTTGTCTTCAGGGCTCTCGGCACGACCGACGAGGCGACCGCCACCATCTCGGTTGACGGCCCCTGCGAGGTCACCGGTGCGGACTTCTTTATTCCGTCCGAGTTTGAGCTGGTCAACCCCGAGCAGCACATTGCTACGCTCACCGAGGGTGGCCATCTCACCATGAGCATGCGCATCGGCTATGGCCGCGGCTATGTTTCTGGCGAGGCTAACAAGCGTGACAACGATCCCATCGGTGTGATCCACGTCGACTCGCTGTACTCGCCGGTGTCCCGTTGCGCCAAGCTCGTTGAGGCTTGCCGTGTCGGCCAGCATACCGACTACGACCGCCTTGTCCTCGAGATCGAGACCAACGGTTCCATCGCCCCGCGCGACGCCGTGGTCCAGGCTGCCAATATCATTAACCAGCATATGGCCGCCTTTATGAACCTTGCCGAGACCCCCGAGGTCGAGGAGGAGGCTTCGATCTTCGCTCCCGAGGTCACCAACGACAACGCCGAGCTGGACAAGCAGATCGAGGATCTGGACCTTTCCGTCCGTTCCTACAACTGCCTTAAGCGCGCCAGCATTCACTCGGTCCGTCAGCTCGTTGAGTTCTCGGAGAATGATCTGCTCAACATCCGTAACTTCGGTGTTAAGTCGATCGAGGAAGTGAAGGACAAGCTTGAGTCCATGGGCCTGAGCCTGAAGGCTTAATGCTTCGCATATTTGAGGAGAAACTAGACCATGCGTCACAACGTTAAGAAGGGCCTGAAGCTCGGCACCGATGCGAGCCACACCAAGGCCATGAAGAAGAGCCTTGCTAAGGCCCTCTTCGAGAACGACCGCATCAAGACCACCGAGACCCGCGCTAAGGCGCTGCGTTCGGTCGTCGATCCGATCATCACCTGGGCCAAGAAGGGCGACCTGCACTCTCGTCGTCTGGCTATCGCCAAGCTCGGCGATAAGCAGCTCGTTGCCGAGATCTTCGACAAGGCTGCTCAGGGCATGTGGCAGGACCGCAACGGCGGTTATACCCGCATCATGAAGCTCGGCAACCGCAAGGGCGACAACGCTCCCATCGTTATCATGGAGCTCGTCACCGAGCCTTGCACGCCTAAGGCCAAGAAGGCTGCTCCGGCCCCCAAGAAGGCCGCTGCTCCCAAGAAGGTCGAGGCTGTCGAGGAGGCTCCTGCTGAGGAGACCGCTGAGTAGACATTCCGTCTGCATAGGCTATATTCGAGGGGTACGTTCGCGTACCCCTCTTTTTTTGTCGCGATACCGTTACTTGTTTGTTGGGAGCGCCCATGACTGCGCCGTCTGATTTCAATTCGACCCCCGAGCTTGACGCCACGCTCGTATTTCGCGTGGCCTATGATGGCTCGTCGTATAGCGGATTTGCCGAGCAGCCGGGACAGGCGACGGTTGCGGGTGAGCTGCGCCGCGCTATCGAGACGCTGCTTCGCCGTCCGATCGATCTGACGTGCGCGGGGCGTACCGATGCCGGCGTGCATGCCGTGGCTCAGTACATCAGCGTGCCCGTAACGGACGCTGAGCTCGCTTGTACGCGCCGTAGGTGGCTGCGGGCCATGGATGCCCTGCTGCCCAAAGATATCGCCATAAACGAGGTCTACAAGGCCCGTAAAGGCTTTTCTGCACGTTTTGACGCGCGTTCCCGTACGTATACGTACCGTATTGCCGATCGAGATGCGCGCCCCGTGCTATCACGCGGGGCTGTGTGGTGGCATCGCTATCCCCTCGACGTCGATGCGATGGCGGCCGCCTGCCCTGCGCTTTTGGGCGAGCAGGACTTTAAAAGCTTTTGCAAGGTTGCCTCTGCCGTGGGCAAACCTACGCACCGCTGCGTAATGCGCGCCGAGTTTGGCCATGAGATTGCGTTTGGCGAGGACATCCTGACGTTTACCATCGAGGGCAATGCGTTTCTGCATTCGATGGTCCGTACGATCGTGGGCACGCTTGTCGAGATTGGCATGCATCGCCGTGAACCCGAGTGGATGCGCGAGGTCATCGATGCTTGCGACCGTACCGCTGCGGGCCCCACGGCTCCTGCCTGCGGCCTTACGTTTATGGGCGTGGATTACGATCCCGCCGAGCTTGTCGTGCTCGACTAGGGGAGGGCTCGACGCGTCGTGCGTCGACACCTGTCATCTGTGGGCTGCGCGTGTGCAACATCTGTTCTTGGCGTGCAATACAACCGGTGTCTCATTGCTTTTATTGGCGGGGTGTACCATGAACCACGGTTTGATTCATTGCTGTCGAGAGGACGGATAACTTGGTTCGACGTGGCTCGCATCCGCGACTTTCGGTGATCCTTGTGGTAGAAGGTTCGCCCAGCTATGCGATGCGTGCGCTCGAGAGCATCCAGAACCAAGACCTCTACGATTTGCAGATTGTCGTTGTCTGCCGCGATGCTGCGCCCGGTGTGCGCCATTCGCTTCAAGTTGCTGCCGACAGGGACATTCATATTGATTTGATTGACGTCGAGGACACGAAGCGCGGTGCTTGTCTTCGTGCCGGTTTTGATACCTCGCGCGGCTCTCAAATCATCGCCATGAACGCCGATGAGTGGTTTGCTC
>CAUBWQ010000017.1 GCA_958439775.1 uncultured Collinsella sp.
CACTCCAGCGACCGCCGCGTCCTCGCCGTCGCCATCGACGCCGTCCGAGACAAATTCGGCGACACCGCCCTTTCCTTCTGCCGCCAATCCCGCTTCAACGATTAACCGCCTTTGGGCAAAAAAGAAAGCCGGGCAGTTACGGAAAACCGCAACTGCCCGGCGATATGCGTGAGGGTAGCTAAAACCCCGTCTCAAATGAGCTACTAGAGGAGATTGAGGGGGAGCTGGGGGGCGTCTCCCCAGAGTTTCTCGAGGCGGTAGAAGTCGCGGGCTTCAGGAGTGAAGACGTGGACGACAACCGAACCATAGTCCACGAGCATCCAGGTCTTCTGCTCGCGACCCTCGATGGAGAACGGGTGCTCGCCGCAAGCCTCGGCGACCTTCTCCTCGATCTCGTCGACGATAGAATCGACCTGGCGGTTGTTGGTACCGGTGGCAAGCACAAAGTAGTCGCACACATCGGAAAGCTCGGTCAGGTCGAGCACCTGAACGTCCTCGCCCTTCTTGTCGTAGGCGGCCTGCGCGGCGGCGCGGGCGACATCCTCGGCGGCGACACCGCTCGCGGACAGCGAGGCGGCAGTACGGTCGGACGTGGCGACGAAGCTCTTGTGCTCCACACCTTCAAGAATCTGCTCGTCGGTCATGGTCTCGTCGGCCATGGAATACCTCTTTCTAGACGGACTGGATCACATAGACCAGACCCTGCGCAAAACAGGAGAAGAACAACTCATCGAGCGTCGACTCCCCCACCATCTTGCGCAGCGCATGCGCATAGTCGCCGTGGCGGTTGGGCTCGATGGCATCGGCCACAAAGACCACCATATCGAGCGGCGTCATGTCGCAGGCACCCACGGTGTGACGGTCGACAGCCTGGAAAACGGCCGGCGACAACTCGGGGAAAAGCTGCGGAAGCTCATAGGCGGCAACAGGACCATGCAAAAGCGGCGTCGCGGCGGAAGGAGAGCCGGCAATCTTAATGCCGTAATGCAGAGCGCGCGTGACCAGCTCGTCGTCGGAGAGCACTTTGTCCCAGTCATGGATCAGGCCGGCGGCAGCGGCATCAAAGCGGTCAACGCCGTAGACCTCGGCCAGATGAAGTGCGGTCTCAGCAACACCCAGCGAATGCACATAGCGCTTGCGCTTATCCTTCATGCGAACATCGAGCAGCTCTTGAATGCGCTTGAGCAGCGCGCGCTCATCGCCCTCAAACTGATCCTCTACCGACAACGTAGACCCCCATCACTCAAAATCTTCTTGCCCCAAGCCTGCGTTTGCGAATGTAGCCGAGCACGGACTCGCTCGTAAGATAGCGCACGCTCATGCCGCGGGCAACTCGCTTACGAATGTTCGTCGAGCTGATCGCCAGCGCCGGAATCTGAATATAGCGCACGTCGAACGGCAGCCCCGACTCTTTGATTCGGGCACGCGCCGTATCGATATCAAAGCCCGGTCGCGTCGCAGCAATAAAGGTGGCAAGCTCAGCGATTCGTTCGGCATCATGCCAGGTCACAATATCAATAATCGCGTCAGCGCCCGTAATAAAGTAGAGCTTTACCTGCGGCGGGTAAAAGTCGCGAAGGGCATGAAGCGTATCGGCCGTATAGGTTACGCCCGGACGGTCGATCTCGAACCGGCTCGCCAAAAAGGCCGGGTTCGCAGCGGTGGCGAGGACCGTCATGGCATAACGGTCCTCGGCAGGCGTCACCGGCTTGTCAAGCTTAAAGGCAGGAGAACCCGCCGGCATAAAGAGCACAGCGTCCAAGTCGAGCGACTCGCGCGCCTGTTCGGCGGTCACCAGGTGCCCGTAATGGATGGGATCAAAGGTGCCACCCATAATGCCGAGCCTAAACTCCTGCCCGTCCTCTAGAGGAAGCTCGGGCAGACCGATTCCACCGCGCAGCGACATGGCTTACTCGCCCTCCGAGGTCTCGGCATCGTCCGCGGCATCCACCGCATCGACAATCTCGACGCCCTCATCCGCAGCATCGGCCACGTCAATGGCCTCGACGGCAACGTCCTCGCCAGCATCCTCGGGCTCTTCGTACTCCGAGAAGTCCTCGGCGCCCTCAAAGTCAAAGGCGCGCTGGCAAATGCGGACCTCGTCGCCCGCACGGCAACCGGCCTTCTCGAGCGCGTCGTCAACACCCATACGCGCAAACTTATGCTGCAGGTAAATGACGGCTTCCTCGTTTTCCCAGTCGGTCTGGATGACCATACGCTCAATGGCACGACCGACCACGCGGAAGGCACCGGGCTCTTCCTGGACAATGCGGAAACGCTTCTCGCGCTGCAGGCGGCGACGCTCCCACTCCTCGTCGCGCAGATCGACCGGCTCATCAGAGACCGCCAGCTCGGCGCGAAGCTTAGCCACCTGCTCGCCCACGGCAAGCATCAGCGTGTTGAGGCCGGCGCCCGTCACGGCAGACACGGCAAAGAACATATGTCCATCGTCGAGCGCTGCGCGCTAGAGGTCGGCAATCTTGTCGGCCGTGGCCGGCGCATCGCACTTGTTGGCAACGACGATCTGCGGACGCTCCGAAAGCTCAGCGCCGTACTGCTCGAGCTCGCGGTTGATGATGTGATAGTCCTCAACCGGATCGTGATCCTCAAAACCACCCGTCATGTCGACGACGTGCATGATCAGGGCCGTACGCTCAATGTGGCGCAGGAACTGGTGACCCAGGCCCTTGCCCTCGCTCGCGCCCTCGATAAGGCCGGGGACGTCAGCAACGACGTAAGAATATTCGCCAGCACGCACCATGCCCAGATTGGGCACGAGCGTGGTAAACGGATAGTCGGCGATCTTGGGACGGGCGGCACTCATGCGCGCGATGAGCGAGGACTTTCCCACCGAGGGGAAGCCCACGAGCGCGGCATCGGCCATAAGCTTCATCTCGAGCTCGATCCAGTGCTCCTCGGCCGGTTCGCCCAGCTGAGCAAACGCGGGCGCGCGGCGCACCGACGTCACAAAGTGTGTATTGCCCAGACCACCGGCGCCACCAGGGGCCACGACGACGCGCTCGCCATCGTGCACCAGGTCGGCAATCTCGAACATCGGGGTCTGCGTCTCGGGGTCGAGCTCGCGCACCACGGTACCCATAGGGACCTTGAGAATCAGGTCCTCGCCGCTCTTACCGTTACGACGGGCACCCTGTCCGTGCGTGCCGCGCTCAGCGCGGAAGTGATGCTTAAAGCGGTAATCGATCAGCGAAGACAGCTGAGCATCGGCCTGGATGACGACATTGCCGCCACGACCGCCGTCGCCGCCATCGGGGCCGCCCTTGGGGACAAATGCCTCGCGCCTAAACGACATGCATCCGGCTCCGCCGTCGCCGCCGCACACGTTAATGCGGCTGATATCGGTGAACTGTGACAACAGAATCGCATCCTACAAAAAGAGGGAGACCCTTGAATCCTAAAACTCAAGTGCCTCCCACATATGTGCTCTATGAAGGGTGAATTACGCGTTCGCGAGCGGGCGTACGCTGACCCTGTGCTTGATACCCTTGTGGAACTCAACGGTACCGTCGACCAGCGCGAACAGCGTGTCGTCCTTACCACGGCCAACGTTCTCACCCGGGTGGATGTGCGTGCCGTGCTGACGGACGAGAATCGTGCCCGTGGTTACCGTCTGGCCGGCATAGCGCTTCGTGCCAAGGCGCTGACCGCGGGAGTCACGGCCATTACGGGAGGAACCGAGTCCTTTTTTGTGTGCCATTGTGTATACCTACTCTTTCGTTACGAGTGTAATCTACTCGGCGACGGGAGCCTCGGCAACAGCCTCAGCCTCTGCCTTGACAGCCTTCTTGGCGCGGGAGGTAGCCTGGACCTTCACGATCTTCAGCTTGGTGAGCTGCTGACGGTGACCCTTCAGACGACGATAGCGCTTGCGCTTGTGGAACTTGAAGACCAGCTGCTTCTCGCCCTTGAACTGCTCAACGATCTGAGCGGTAACCTTGGCCTTGGCCAGCTTGTCGGGATCGGTGACGATCTTCTTACCATCGTTGAGGAAGATGACCGGCAGGGTGACCTTGTCACCCTCATTGCCCTCGATCTTCTCGACGGTGATGACATCGTCGGTGGCGACCTTGTACTGCTTGCCGCCCGTGTTAACGATTGCGTACATGTTTACTTGCCCTTCATGCATCAGTTAGTGCAACAGCCGAATATAGTAGCAGGCGAAAATACCCCCGTCAACGAGTATGTGGAGCAAATCCACAAGTTCGCACAGGTATGGGGCTGACGAGTCGGCCCTCGTCGTCCTCGCATGCTTGATTCTGACGCTCGACATCGTAGGAGCAGATGGTCACGAGGTCTTGCATACCGGTGGAAACAATAGGTGCATCCACGCCCGGGGTCAAGCCCTGCAACAAAACATCAGCAGCGGAAAGCAAAATTTCCGGACGCATGGAGCCCTCGTTGTCGGCATGGGTGTCGAGCATGAGCCCCAAATGGTCCGGGCGCTCCCCCGCCGTGAGCTCATAGCCCACGAGCGTGTGATCCAAATCCAAGCGCTTGCTCTTTTTGCCGCGCGCGTAGTCGATGCCGTGGCCCGCGCGCAGCGTGTCGATCGCACGACGCACCTCGTCGGCGCTTACGGGCGCCTCGGGATCCAAGTGCAGGTCGATGCGATACGACAGGCGCGTGAGCTGCGCCGTCAACGCCGGCGTGCGCACGTCGATGTACGCCGCCTCGATGGGCGCCAGATCGGCCGGAGACGCCGCAGCCAGGCGCCCAAACGCCTCGTCGAGCGCCACGAACTCGGTCATAAACAGGTCATACCACTCGCAGGTCGACGACGTACCCACCGGCAGCGCCGAAGAGAAGCCCACGCGCATGTGCGGAGAGAAGCCCTGCGTGACGGCATAGGGAAGTCCCGCACGGCGCACGATGCGCTCAATGGTATGGATTACTTCGAGATGGCCCAGGTACTTAAGGCGATCGCGCTTGCCATAGCGAACACGAAGCCTAAAGAGCGAGGGGTTGTCGGTCAGGCGCTCACTCATGCGCGATCACCCATCAATACATTCTTGGCGTGGAGCGTGGGGCAGATCCCGCAGCCGGTGCACGACGTGCGGGTGCAGTCGGGAGTCGTGACGCCCTCGAGCGAGCGACGGTACTCGCGCTCGAGGAAGCCGCGCGTGCAGCCGGGGCTCACGTGCTCCCACGGCAGGCGCCAGTCCAACTCGTAGGGCAGGTGCACGAGCTCATTGAGGTCGATGCCGTTTTTGGCAGCAGCTTCCTTCCAGTTATCGAGCGAGAAATGCTCTACCCAGGCGTCAAAGCGAGAGCCCGAGCGCCAAGCATCGATGATGACGGGCGTCATGTCACGACCGGCGCGGGACAGCGCGGCCTCGATGAGCGAGGTCTCGGCATCGTGGGAATGAACGGGGAGGGCACGGTTGCGAACGCTCGTGATGAGCAGCTTCTGGCGACGCTTGACGTCGTCGTAGTCGAGCTGCGGGCACCACTGGAACGGCGTGGCAGCCTTGGGGATAAAGACCGAAACCGAGATCGACACCGAGATCGAGCCGCGACGAGCCTTGGGCACCACGGAACGACCGAGCTCCAGCACGTGATCGGCCAGATTGGCGATGGCCACGATGTCCTCGTCGCGCTCGCCGGGAAGGCCCATCATAAAGTAGAGCTTCATGCGGTTCCAGCCGGCCTCGAAGGCCGCCTTGGCCGCACGGTCCAGGTCCTCCTCGGTCACGTTCTTGTTAATGATGTCGCGCATGCGCTGGCTGCCGGCCTCGGGCGCGAACGTCAGGCCACCTTTCTTTTCGCCGGCGACCGACTCGGCCATATCCACGCCAAACGAATCCAGGCGCTGCGACGGAATAGACACGCGAATACCCGTATCCTCCAGGCGATGGTTGAGCCTGCCGAGCACGTCGCGAATGCAGGAGTGGTCGGTCGTGGAGAGCGAGGTCAGCGACACCTCGTCATAGCCGGTCTTTTCCAGACCCTGAATCACCGACGAGACGATCTGGTCGGCAGAGCGCTCGCGCACCGGGCGATACGTCATGCCGGCCTGGCAAAAACGACAGCCGCGGGCGCAGCCGCGCAGGATCTCGATAGACAGGCGGTCGTGGACCAGCTGCGCATAGGGCACGCACGACTGCGACAGCGGATTCGTGGCGCCGAAATTCTCGACGACGCGCTTGTAGACCACGGTCGGCGCATCCTTGCCCTCACGCGGCACGGTGTAGCCATGCGGCGAGCAGGGCTCGTCGTGACGAACCTCATAGAGCGACGGCACGTAGTTGCCGGCAATGGATGCAAGCTGCTCAACAATCTGCGCGCGCGGGACTCCTTCGTCACGCAGGCGGCGATGCAGCTGACAGGTCTCGAGCAGCGATTCCTCACCCTCACCGATGAGGATGGCATCGAAGAAGGCCGCGTACGGCTCGGGGTTGTACACCGAGGGACCGCCGGCGATGATAATGGGGTCGTCCTCGGTGCGGTCGGCCGCTAACAGCGGAATGCCAGCGAGGTCGAGAGCCTCGAGGAAGTTCGTCACCGCCATCTCGTGCGGCACATGCAGACCGACGATATCAAACGAAGCGACCGGCGCTGCACCCTCGAGCGAGAGCAGCGGAATGCCTGCCTCGCGCATGGCGTCACCCATATCGGGCCACGGCACATAGCCGCGCTCGCAGGAGATGCCCTCGGCCTGGTTAAGGATGTTGTAGAGGATGGCGATGCCCTGGTTGGGCAGACCGACCTCGTACACATCCGGGTAGATCAGGCAGCAACGGTAGTCGGCATCGGCTTTGGAAAGCGTGCCCCACTCGTGATCGATATAGCGGCTCGGTTTCTCGACCTTGGCGAGCAGCGGCTCAATTAAATGAAAACAGTCTTGGTATGCAACGCGCAACGGAAAACCCCTAAGCTGCGAGATCGGATGCGTCCTGATAGGACGCCATAGGACGGGTAGCGCCCGCGACCGTGGTCACCAGATCGCGAACGCGGGAGAACGTGGCAGTGACCACCTCGTTGGCACGGCTGTAGTCGACATCGCGCTCGTAGAGCGAAACGAGCGCACGGCCCATGCCATAGGTGCCCGCGGCAGCAGTGAGCGCCTTGACGGCAAACCCAATATGAGGCGTCTGCTTGACGAGCGCGCGGGTGACCGCGCGGATCACAAGACCGCCGGCAAGCACGCCCGCGACCTCGTAGCCGCGCTCAGGCTTAATGCCGCGTCCAAAGACGGCAGCGAGCTCAAAGAGCATGCCCACCTGCGCCAGCGCCATAACGGGATAATCGGCGCCCGGCAAAAACGCCAGCGCACCGGTCGCCATATTGGTGAGCGCGCACGAGGTGATGATACGATTGGCCGCCGCGATGCGCATGAAGGCAAAGTTCGCCGCAAAGGCCGTTTCCTTGTCAGTGCGATCGAGAATCCAGCGGGCAAGCGTCTCGAGCAGATACGTCTTATCGGTTGCCGCTACCACGCCGAGCATGGGCGTGGACTCCTCGATAAACGGCACCTCCACAGCAGACTCGGCAAGCACGCACACGGGCGCACCGGCGATCACGAGCTCCTGCACGGCACTCTCCAAGCGGTCGGAACCACACGAGAGCACCAGTACCACATCGGTATCGGTCTTTGGAGCAATTCGCTCCTCCCCCAGACGCTCGACGCGCACAATGCCCGAGGTCGTCTGCGGCACAAAGGCGTCACGCACCGTCTCGGCCAGAAAGCGCGAGGCGGACGAATCCAGATAGACCGAGACGTGCACCGGCGTATCGGAATCCTTCTTAACGGACGCGCCCATCTTAAAAGCGCGGGTCAGCTTATCTACGGGAATTTTCATAGCAAACCCCTCCAGCGGTTACGCGGCGCCCGAACGATGCCGCCATATGGATTGTACGATACCCACCGTCAGCAGTTGGATCATCATCGAAGACGAACCAAAGCTAATAAACGGTAACGGAATACCGGTAATCGGCATCATGCCGATGCACATGCCGATGTTCTCGAAGGACTGGAATGCCCACATGCCGACGATACCTACGCACGATAGGCGCAGGAACAGCGACTCACACTTAAAGGCGACGCGAATCGTCGAAAAGATCAGCAGCACGTAGAGGCACAGGAGAAAAAAGGAACCGCAAAAACCAAAGGTCTCGGACAGGAAGGCGAAGACGAAGTCGGTGTGGAACTCAGGCAGAAAGCCGCCGGCCGACTGCGTCGCATGGCCCAAACCCTTACCAAAGAAGCCGCCCGAGCCAACGGCGATAAGCGACTGCTGCAGGTTGTAGGCATCGTCCGAATCGGCATTATCGGGGTCGATAAAGACCGTCAGACGGTTCATCTGATACTGCTTGATGAGCACATCGTGGCCGAGCAACGAATCAAAGACCGAATCGAGCGCCAGAACGAGGGCCACCAAGCCCACGAGCAGGGCCAGGGTCGACAGCACCCATTCGCGGCGTGCACCGCTCATACAAATGACGATGGCGCCCGAAACCAGCACGACCAGGCCCGAGCCCAGGTCGCCCATGGCAACGACGGCCAAAAACGGAATGGACAGCATGCCGCAGAGCTTGACGTAGTCGCGAACGGTATCGATGCGACCGTTATACTGCGAGCCAAGCGTAGCAATAAAGAAGATGGTGATGAGCTTGGCAAGCTCAACCGGCTGGAATGTCAAGCCGATACCGGGAATCTTGATCCAGCCCGTCATGCCCAGACCGCCCGTATAGGACAGACCCGGAATCTTGGGCGAGAGGATCACGATCAAGTCGATGACGAGCAACGCCGTCGAGAAATTGGAAATACCGCGCAGATCGGTACGCCAGACCAGCACCGCCAGCACCGCTCCGATGCCAATTCCCAGCAGATGGCGTGAGAACGAGGCATCGGCCTTAAACTGCGAAGCCGACCAGATAATGATGGCACCGTAGGCGACGAGCGCCACAGTAGCCACGAGCACACCGATATGCACCTTTTGGCGAAACGTGCCGCGCGAGGCCGAAAGTTGCTTGTTGACGCGGTCCAGGCTGCTGCGAGAGCCGGTCTTGGTTGAACGGAACAGATCCGCCGGAGAAAAATCCATCGCAACCTCCTATCGAACCGAAGAATCGCCCGAGGCCGAAGAGGTATCGGGCTCGCCATAAATCACGCCGAGCACGTCGCGCACGACATGCATCGCGGTATCTGAGCCACCGCCGCCCTGCTCCAGGACGGTAGCGATGACATACTTGGGGTCATCGGCCGGTGCATAGGCGCAGAACCACGCGTATTCATCCTCGCCACTTTTCTCGCCCGTGCCCGACTTGCCGTATACCTGCGGCGTCAGGGTGCCAAAGTGAGCCGCCAGGGACGTCGATGCCGTGTAAATCACGTCGTGCATGCCGTTGCGAACTAGAGCCAAATCCGAATCGCTGTTGATCTTGGCCTCCAGGCGCTTCTTCTTGCCCTTGCCATTGTACTTATAGGCATCGCCGTCGCCATCGCGCGACACGGCAGATAAAAACACGTGAGGCACGTACTGTTTACCGCCGTTGGCAAGACCCATATAGGCGCACGCCATCTGCAGGGGCGTCACCAGGATGTCGCCCTGGCCGATAGCAATGTTGGTCATATCGCCGGCATTCCACTTGCGGTCCTCGGCAGATGCGTCGGTGAAGTACGACTCTTTCCACTCGGCATCGGGAATACGGCCCGCGCCCTCACTCGGCAGATCGATACCGCAGGTCTTGCCTAGGCCCCAGCGACGAAAGACCTCCTGCAGGCCCTCGGAATGTTTCTCATCATAAAAGAACGCCTTGCCCATGTCGTAGAAGACGGGGTCGCACGAGTTGGCGATACCCGACTGCAGTGTCATGGTGCCGTGGCCGGAATGCAGCCAGCAGTACTTGCCCCACGACTTGCCCAGACCCGTCCAATAGCCCGTGCAGTTGGTCGTCTGCCCCGACGTGTAGGTTCCAAACTCAAGACCGGCCAGTGCCGAGAGCGGCTTGATGGTCGATGCCGACATGTACTGTCCGCTAATGGCGCGGTTGAGCAGCGGGTGCGAACCCTTGTCATCATTGAGCTCGGTCCACACGTCATTTGAGACGCCGCCGATAAAGACGGACGGATCGAACTTGGGCTCGCTCGCCATGCCCAGGATCTCGCCATTGTTGGGATCGAGACACACCACGGCGCCGTTGCCGGCATTGCTGTAGCCAGTGGTCTTGGCAAGCTCGATAGCGCTCGCCAGTGCCGTCTCACAGGCCTGTTGGATCTTAAGGTCGAGCGTGAGCTTAATGTCGGAGCCGGCCTTCGCGGGAACGGCGCCGGCCTGACCGGTCACGTTGCCCGAGGCATCGACCTTGACGGTCTGCTCGCCACGAATACCCTGCAGCAGGTTTTCGTAGTAGCTCTCAACGCCCGCCTGGCCCACGATATCGCCCGACTGGTACGTAATCTTGCCAGCAGAAGCATCATCATCGCCAGAGGTTTTCTTATTCTGGGCCTCGAGCTGCTCGGAGGTAATGGTGCCGGTATAGCCCAAGATATGGCATGCCGTCTCGCCGTATGGATACTGGCGCTCGGTACGCTCGGCAATCTTGACGCCCGGGAACTCGCCGGCGTGTTCCTTGATATAGGCAACCGTGGAGCGACGGACGTCCGTCGCGATGGTATGCAGGCTCTGAGCGCCCTCTGTATTGTCCTGAATATTGCGAAGGACCGCCACATAAGGCATTCCAAGCACGTTGGCAAGATGGCGAACCAGAACCTCATCCTCGGCAAGGTCGCGGTAGGCCACGACAG
>CAUBWQ010000018.1 GCA_958439775.1 uncultured Collinsella sp.
ATTTTGGTAGTCAGCTGACCGAAGGCACAGATTACGACATTATCACAGTAGAGAAGGAAGGAAAACCCGACCAAAAGGGAGCCATGGTCAGCGAAATCCAGCCCCTGTTCTTCAAGCCTGGCAAGTCTGGTTGGAGCACTTTCGAGTTGATTCGCGCCTTCGGCAACCGCGGCGAGAACGTCCCTGGCCTCAACGCGAACACTGATGGTGTTTATTGCATCGGCAGCGAGCGCAACACCGAGATCAACCTCTTCCAGATTCGTCGCGGGTATGACCCCGAAGTCGCTACCATCCAGTGGGAAATGCTCTCCCGCGCCGCGTACTCCGTCGCCATCCCGTTGTACTCCGCTCTGATAACTGAGGTCAGCCCGTACTTCAGCGATCAGACCGTCTCCTTCGATCACTGCAAACAGACTGACGTCGTGTACAACGAAGAGCCCGAGAACTCAATCAACTACGTCCTCATGGACATCAGCTCGCTCTGCTTTGAGAACCCTGACACCCTTGGTATCAGCGTCCGCGCCTACCTCGATGCGCTCCAGAACGAGCTCATCGAGCAGAACAAGGAAGTTGACGCCGCCTTGCTGGCTGAAACGACCACCGAGGGCCGCACTGCCCTAGCCAACATTGCCGACAAGGCTGCCACCGAGAACACCTACAAGAAGTGCAAGGCCCTGCTCCAGGAGATGCGCGCCTATCAGAAGGCCGGAAACTTCGAACAGCCCTTCACCCCAAGCGATCTGAACACCGAGACCAAGGGCCTCAAGGTGTCCATTACCTACGCCCAGGACGCTCTTGCCACCGACCCGGTCACCCCGGATCAGCCCGGCACCCCCGAGCAGCCCGGCAAGCCCGAGCAGCCCGGCACCCCCGAGCAGCCTGAGCAGCCCGCTAAGCCCGAACAGCCCACCACCAAGCCCGAGAAGCCCGGCAAGTCGGACAACACCACGACCACGGTAACCACCAACAAGACGAACACCAAGGGCGGCCTGCCCACCACTGGCGATCGTTTTGATGGCCGCATGGTGGCCGTATTCGCCATCGCTGGCGTTGCCGTCATCTCCGCAGGCGGTTATATCCTCTATCGCCGCAACAAGGAGTAATCCCTCGCTGGTGCGGGTGGGACGGCACGGGTCGCCCCGCCCGCTCAGCCCGCCTTTTTGACCGGTGGGAAACACCGTCGAAATCTTTTCAAAAAAGATTTCCCAGTACACACTTCGCTGTGCTATAGTGCAGCGCAACAGCAACTAGGTGCGACCGTGCCACGGTATCACGAAAGGAGCCACCAACATGAAGAACACGATGAAGTCTCTTAACAACTGGTGGTGGCGTGATGCGAATACGATCGGTCGACAGTGAGTCCCTCACGCCTGTTTTTGCGCTCTAGGTGATTGGAAGGCCTCCGGTTTCGACCGCGGCAAACTCGACGTCCGCGCCCTCGTCCTGCTCGCCATCCTGCTCGCCGCCGGCTTCATCCTCAACTTCACCGTCGGCAAGGCCATCTCAGGCATCTCGGGCGGCATGATCAGCCCCGAGTTCATCATCTCGGCCTTCTGCCTCACCATCCTGGTCGTTCGCCCCAACATCGGCCAGGCGCTCGTCATTGGCCTCATCTCGGCTGCCGTAATCCAGATCACCACCACTTCGCCGTTCGTCGATTTTGCCGCTGAGGGCATCGCCGCCATGCTCATGGCCGGCATCGTCAACGCCGCCGGCAAGAACGGTCAGGTCAAGCCCGCGATCGCCATTGTCGCAACCTTCCTGACCACCTTTGTCTCCGGCGTCATCTTCATGGTCATCAAGATGGCCATGCTCGGCGTGGTCGGCGAGCTCGCCGCCGCCATGTTGCCCGTCGTCGCCATGACCGCCGTCTTTAACGCCATTCTGGTCGGCGCCCTCTACTTGCCCATCCAGAAGGCCCTTAGGCTCAACTAACCCGCTCGGCTTTACGAGCCACCCCATCTTGGCGTTCATTCGTCGCTCGCGTACCCAAGTACGCGTCGCTCCTCTTTCGCGCCAACCTGGGGCCCCTCGTAAAGCCGTCTCCGTGCTTCACCACCAAAGACTGTCCCAAACGACTAGCTTTTGGGGACGTTCTTAAACGACTGGTCATTTAAGAACGTCCCCAATGACTATGAAAGGTATCCATGGAAACGATCATCAACGTCGACGATGTCTCGTTCTCCTATGGCACGCAGACCGAGCAGGCGCTCAGCCACATCTCGCTCAGCGTGAACAAGGGAGATTTCATCGGCATCATCGGACCCTCGGGCGCCGGCAAGTCCACGCTTGCCGCCTGTCTGTCGGGCGCCGTGCCCCACCACTACACCGGCACGTTCTTTGGGTCCGTCATGGTCGACGGCCACGACACCTGCGAAGTCTCGCTCACCGACGTGTCGCAAATCGTCGGCAGTGTGCTGCAGGATATCGACACGCAGATGGTCGCTTCGGTCGTCGAGGACGAGATGCTCTTTGGCCTCGAGAACTTTGGCGTTCCCCACGACCAGATCGAGCGGCGCGTGAGCGAAACGCTCGAGACCGTCGGCATCAGCGACCTGCGCGACCGCGAGATCGCCACGCTCTCGGGCGGACAGAAGCAAAAGGTAGCCATCGCCGCCATCCTCGCCATGCGCCCGCACGTCTTGGTTCTCGACGAGCCCACCGCGGCACTCGACCCCGCTAGCTCCACGTTGGTCTTCGAGACGCTGCGTGAGGCAAACCGCGCACTTGGAATCACCATCGTCGTCGTTGAGCAAAAGGTCGCCCTGCTCTCGGAGTACTGCAACCGCGTGCTCGTGCTCAACCATGGCGAAATCGCGCTGCAGGGCGAGCCACACGAGGTCTTCGCGCATACCGACGAGCTCCGTGCCATCGGCGTCGACTGCCCTCGCGTCACGCGTATCTTCAATAGCCTCCAGGCCGATGGCCTGGTAAGCGGTACCCCTTGCTTGGATGTCGATGAGGCCGAGCGCATGATTTCGGGCATCGTCGACCCCGCACACGCGGCTATCGAAGCTCAGGCGCCCGCCGGTTCCCCGCATGCACCGTCGTTGCGCCCTCATGCCAAGGACGCCGAACCCGTACTCACCTTCGACCATGTTGAGTTTGCCTATCCCAATGGCGGAGCCGCCGTACACGACCTTAGCCTGACGCTCTATCCTGGCGAGCTCGTGGGCATCGTCGGCCAAAACGGCGCCGGCAAGACCACGCTCACCAAACTGCTCACGGGCCTGCTTAAGCCCGCCTCGGGCAGCGTGCGCGTCACGGGACTGGATACCGCAGCCGTTCCCACGAGCCGCATCGCTCGCGAGGTCGCGACCCTCTTCCAAAACCCTGACCGTCAGATCTGCAAGGACACCGTGCTCGACGAGGTCGCCTTTGGCTTGGAGCTTGGCGGCATGGACCGTGCCGAGGCTCTGCGTCGTGCCCAACTCGTCATCGACCGCTTTGGCCTGCCTGCCGATGAGGCACCGTTCTCGCTCTCGCGCGGTCAGCGACAAATGGTGGCGCTCGCCTCCGTCGTAGTGGTTGAGCCCAAGATCGTCGTGCTCGACGAGCCCACGAGCGGCCTTGATTACCGCGAGTGCATGACCGTCATGGAAACAGTGCGCACCATGGCCGAGCGCGGTTGCGCCGTTATCATGGTCTGCCACGATATGGAAGTCGTCTCGGATTTTGCCGAGCGCATTGTGGTAATGGCCGACGGTCGCATCCTCGACCGCGGCCGCACGCACGAGCTATTCTCGAACATCGATCTCATGCGGCGTGCCTACGTGGAGCCTCCCCAGGTTATTGAACTCTCGCGCCGTCTGGCATCTTCCGTCTCGCCCGCTTTTGCGCAGGTGAGCGAGGTCACCGATGTCGTTCGAATTACCAAGGAGATGGTCCACCGTGGTTAACGTCATCGACTACATGCCGGGTGACACGCTGCTGCATCGCCTGAACCCCGTCGTCAAACTGGGCCTCGCCGCCGCCATCATCGTCGGCATCTTCTTGTCCGACACCTACGTGGCGCTGCTGGGCTTTTTGGCACTCACCCTTGCGCTGGGTGCCTATGCCGGCGTCGTCGACCGTCTGTTCTCGCTGCTCAAGTTGCTGATCCCGCTCGCGCTTATCATGCTGGTGCTCCAGCTGGCCTTTATGCGCGATGGCAACGTGGTGTGGGGCTTTATCACCGACACGGGCCTCATCACAGGATCGAAGGCCTGTCTGCGCCTACTGGGCGTGGCGTTACCACTCATCCTCATGCTCATGGTGACCAAGCTCAACGACCTTGCCAACGCCTGCGTCGAGGTGCTGCACGTGCCGTATCGCTATGCCTTCACCTTTACCACGGCACTGCGCTTTGTGCCGGTGTTTGGCCAGGAGATGAACGCCATCATGGAGGCGCAGACCGCGCGCGGCGTCGAGTACGACACCAAGAACCCCATCAAGAAGCTCAAACTCATGCTGCCGTTGTGCGTGCCGCTGCTTATCTCGAGCGTGGGCAAGACCGACGCCACCGCGCTTGCCGCCGAGCAGCGCGGCTTTTATCTGCGCACGCGCGCCAGCTCGTATAAGCGTTACCCCATCAAGGGTCTGGATATCGCCGTGCTCGCCATCAGCGCCGCCCTCATCATCCTGGGATTCCTGTTCTAGCTCATCGTCAGCACCAACCGCCTAATGCAAAAGGCCTCGGCTCGCACCAAACGAGCCGAGGCCTTTACTGTTTCCCCAGATAAAAACCTACCAAAATATACCTGTCCCCTTTTGGCAGGTCGAGGGCTATTGGCGGTAGGGGGCGCCGCTGCGAATGATGGATTCACGCACCAGGACGTCCATGGCGTCGAGGGTGATCTCGGGCATCTCGCGGTACTTCTGCAGCACCGAAAGCTCCGTGCAGGCCAGGATGACGCGGTCGCAGCCGCTGCGGGCGAACTCCCACATCACGCGGTCGAACTTGTCCATATCGGGCTCGCGTCCGGCCTTGACGTCGCCGTAGATGAGCGACATCACGTCGGCCTGACGCTTCTCGCTGGGGTAGACAACCTCGACGCCCACAGCCTCGCATTCGCGCCCATAGACGCCCGCACCCACGGTTCCGTCGGTGCCCATGATGCCGATCTTGCGCACCGGCTCTGCCGGCATGCTCAGGTTGGGATCGAACTCGCACTCCCCCATCACCGCACCGGCCAGAGCATAGCGCACCGACTCGCGCGGCATGTGGATAATCGGCACCGTCGTAAACGACTGGATCTGGTCGTAGAAGTAGTGTGACGTGTTGCAGGGAATGGCGATGTGCGCACAGCCCAGCGACTCAAGTGCCTGGGCGCACTCCTTCATGGTCGCCAGCAGCTCGGCATGCTCACCGGTCTTGATGGCCAGCGTGCGGTCGGGCATGGTCGACTTGGAAAGCACCACCATGTCGATATGTTCCTGGTCGCACGTAGCGGCCGTATGGCGCACCACCTGGTCGTAGTAATACGACGTGGCCTCGGCGCCCATGCCGCCGATAACTCCCAGTTTTTCCATCGCCGCCTCCTTGGTGACGCTTGCGCAATTGCGCGTATCATACCCGCGCCCGCCCGATGCAAACCGGACGGGCGCCGCACTCATCTACTTGTAATACGTCTTGAACAGCTTAAAGTGGCGCAACTTGGTGTGCCACATGCGCAGCCAGCGGTTAAAGACAAAGTCACCCTTCATAAACGAAGGGTCGGCTCCCTTGCCTTCCTTGTCCAGGCGATGCACCTTAGCGCGCAGCTCGGGATCCTTGACGTACTTGTCGACGACGCCCATGGGAACGACCATCCACAGGGCCTCGTCCTGCGCCGTCACAAACTCCGGCTCAAACGGGCGGTTGAACACATACTCGTCCACCACATACTTGGCAACGTTAAAGCCACTGTTGGTGACGTAGTAGTTGCTGCGACCTTGGCGCGTGTTGAAATCGAAGAACTTAAACGAGCCGTCGCGCTCGTCGTACTTAACGTCAAAGTTGGAGTAGCCCACAAAGTGAAGGTCCTCGAGCAGCTTGCGCACGCCGCCCATGAGCTCGTCGTTGGGCTCGGTAATGATACAGGCATGGTTGCCGACACCGTGGGGCTGATGCTCCTCAAGCAGCACATGGCCCAGGCACATCATGCGCACCTTGCCGTTGCGGTCGGAATAGCTGGTGAGCACGCGCATGTACTCGTCGTTGCCGGGCACGCGATCCTGCAAGATCAGATCGTCGGTGTAGCCGCTGGCATACGAATCGCGAATGACCTGTTCCAGCTCGGCGCGGTCGGCAATCTCATAGGCCTTCTTCTGGCCCTCGAACTCGTGCTGCCACCACATGATGCCGTCAGAAGGCTTCAGAATCATCGGGTAAGGAAAATCGATCTGGTCGAGCACTTCGGCAGGCGCCTCACCCTGGGCATTAAGCATCGCCTTGGTAAAGGTAAACGTGTGCGGATAGGGCACGTCATGCTTCTCGCACAGCTCGTAGAAGATCTCCTTCTTCTGGCACTGCTCGAGCATGCTGTAGGGCGCGTAGGGAGCGACGATGTTATCCGCCAGCTCATGAGCATCCTTGGCTTGAGCCACGAGAGCGACATAGTTGTCGCCACAGCCCACAAGGACAATCGTCTTGTCGGCATGCGCTTGGGCAATGCCGTTGACGGTTTTGAGCATCACGGGCATGGTGTCGATATCCACGTTGGGCGTGTAGTCGATAATCTGGCTGCGGTACGCGGGACCCGTCTGATACTTGCCAAAGACCAGACTCTTGACCTGGTATTCCTCGTAGAAGGCGCGCGCCACCGAATAGGCGTTGATGTCGCCACCGAGCAGCACGGGAATGAACTCGCGCTCTGTAAATTGCAATGCCATGGAAACTTCCTATCATGAACTGCCCGCACAACGGGCGGTCTTTGCGCAACTGATTTATTCTAGCGTGCCAAGCCGCCGGCACCCAAAGCTCCACCGTATCTATGGCAATCGACGTAATCGTCCAGCACGAAGACGGCGCTCACCGTTGTATGACAATGGGCAATGAACCTACCATTGTTGTAGGATTCAACATGTTGCCCGCCCCGTCGAAAGGTGCACCGTGCCCCAGGCTCATCCGATCAACAACCCCATCATTGACGCCGCCAAGCGCGAACTTGCGGATCGTGCCCAGACGGCAGCTCCCCTACGCACCGCAAACGATGCTTACAACGGGCCTGCCCGTATCGTCTCAATCAACACGTCGGAGCACAAAGGCACTCGCAAGTCGCCCGTCGCCGATGGACGCGACACCGTCATCGAGCAATTTGGCCTCGCGACCGATGCGCACGCCGGACATTGGCACCGCCAGGTCTCTTTTTTAGCCGCGGAGTCCATCCAGACGGCGCAGGCACGCGGGCTCGACGTACACGAGGGTGACTTTGGAGAGAACTTCACCACGCAAGGCATCAATCTACTCTCGCTCCCCCTGGGAACGCAGCTCAAGATTGGCAACGATGTCCTGGTCGAAATCAGTCAGATCGGCAAGGTCTGCCACACCCGCTGTGCCATCTACTATCTCGCCGGCGACTGTATCTTTCCCCACGAGGGCGTTTTTGGCGTGGTGCTAAAGGGCGGAGAAGCCCATACCGGCGACGACATACAGGTGGTCAAGCTCGGCGACGGCACTTGCTCGTTCACCCCTGCCAAGAGGGCACGCTGTAGTTGTAAAACCCCACGTTGGGATAGCTTTTACAGCCCAAAGCTCCTCTCAAGCAGGGTTCCGTAACGTTAAAGTTGAACTCTATGGTTTCTCAACAATTCATCATAACTGCAGGTCAAAGCCAAAGCCTCAAGTTCAACTTGACCCTTTGGAACCTTTAAGGTTCAAGTTGAGGTCGAAAGCAGTAGTAGAATACCGTTCGAACCATAACCTACGATTGATTGCAGAGGGACTGGATGCAGCATTCGAATCATCGCACCGCAGTGCTCATTGCGTCGAAGCCGGCTCGTATCATCACGAGCGCCGCGCTCGCCGTTGCGCTGACTGCCACGCCGATGCTCTCCCCCGTTGCGGCGTATGCCGCCTCGCAGGCAACGCAGGACCAGCTTTCCGCAGCCCAGCAGAAGATCGAAGCCGCCACGAGCGCCTACAACGACGCCCGCACCAAACTCGATGACCTGCAAAAGCAGATTGACTCCAATGAGACAAGCATCGAGGAAATCGAGGCCAAGCTTCCCGAGCAGCAGGCCAAGGCAAGCTCCGCCATGCGCGATCTGTACAAGTATCAGAAGGGCACCAATCCCATCGTGAGCTTCCTGGTCAACGCGCAGAGCCTGGGTGAGTTCATCACGACCTGCAAATACACCAACCAGATCACGAGCTCAAGCGTCGACGAGATCGAAGAGCTCAATAACATGCAAACCGAACTCGAGCAGAACAAGGCCGAGCTCCAGCAGGCCAAGTCTCAGCTTGAGGCAGAGCAGAAAAACGCCGAGGACGCGCTGGCGCAGGCCCAGCAGCTCCGCAGCGAGGCGCAGGCAAAAGCCGAGCAGGAAAATGCCGCCGAGCTTGCCAAGCTTGAGGCCGATAAGGCCGCTGCCGCCGAAAAGCTCTCGGGCGAGGGCGTAAGCGGCAGCAATTCCAGCAGCCAGGCCACCAACACCAACACCACCATCGACACCACGGTGAACAACTCCAATACCGGTAGCTCCGATTACGATTCGTTCATTAATGAGTGGACGAGCCGCATCGACAATTATCTCGCCGGCTCCCCCATGGCAGGCCAGGGCTATAACTTTGCCGTCGCCGCTTGGAATACCGGTGTCGACCCCCGCTGGTCCCCCGCCATCGCCTGCATCGAGAGCACCAAGGGTGCTTATTGCGCCAATTCTTACAACGCCTGGGGCTGGAGTGCACGTGGCGGCGGTTGGCGCAGCTTTGGCAGCTGGAGCGAGGGCATCTCCGCTCACGTTGCCTATCTGGGCGCCAACTACGGCTCCACCCTTACCCCGGCAGCGGCCAAAAAGTACTGCCCGCCCACGTGGCAGGACTGGTACAACAAAGTTGCCGCTCAGATGAACCGCATCTAAGTGCAACTGCAAAGGGCCCCAATGTGGGGCCCTTTTCTTTTAGGTAGCGGAGGTATCGACGACGCCGGTCGCATTGGCAACCGCGACCATGACGATCACGCATAGGAGCAGCACACCCAATGCCTTGAGCCAGAGTTTCGCGAGTTTCTTGCCGCGATAGCTGTCGAGCAGTGCGAATCGCCGACGAAGACGGCGCTTATCGAGCAGCGCAAAATGCATAAGCACCATAAGGCCATCGACAAAGAAAAAATACTCGATTATGAGAAGCCACGTCGGGTAGCTTTGGTTTGCTCCCGTGGGGTGAAAGACGGCAAAGTGACTTCCGGCAAAGAACACAAGCAGCGAGAAATAGACGAGCGTATTCCAAATGCGCCCCAGAGACTCCGGAACGCGAGAGAGCAGACCGCATGCAGCGGAGGCGGCAGGCCTAGGAAGCCCCGTGGGGTTCTGGAGTCCTTGGGGCGTCAACACCGTCTTCGAGGCCGGAGTACGGACAGGCGCAGGCGCAGGAGGCCGCACGGGGCGACTCAGATCGTATGCCGCGCGCGTCGCCCGTCCCAACGCTTCCGCACTCGCAAAACGCTTGGCCGGGTCGAGTGCCATCGACATGCAGACGGCATCGGCAAGTGGAGCGGGAATGTCGCGAGCCTCGCATTGCTCGCGCATGTCGAGCCCTGGTTTAGGGTCGACTCCCGTCAAGCAGAAGAACAACAGGGCGCCAAGTGCGTAGACGTCGCTTCGCACGCTCGTCTGCCCAAACCCATACTGCTCGGGCGGCGCATAGGGCCGTGTCCCAAACTTGACAGTATCGGAATCGGCGCCATCACGCCATACGCGGGCGATCCCCAAGTCGATAATCACCAGCGATGAAAATGTCAGACCGTCATCAGGCGTATAGTTGGCACCTGTCACGATGATATTCGACGGCTTGAGGTCACGATGGATCACCGGCGCCGACGTCTCCCCCGCCATTGCAAAACCGGCGTGGAGCTCGCCCACGGCATCGCATAGGGCAGGATACAATTCACGCGCATAATCGGGGGTGACTCCCAGACGGTCCACCAGCGCCCCGAGCGTCTCCCCTTCGATGTATTCCATAACCACGTTGAGCTCGTCGCCCACACGACGACAATCGACGATTCTGGGCAGGTGCTCAAAACGCCTGCCTGCCCGCTGAGCGGCAAACAGACGCTCGTATGCCCCGCCGATTTGAGCCGAAGCATCGATGCGTTTACGGACAAAGGGGCCGAGCGAGCCACCGCCGGTTCCTTCAAAGTACACGAGCTCGGTTGTTTCAACGGACGAGTGCTTAAGTACACGCTCCACGCGATAGCTGTCGTCGCGATCGAGCGACGCCAGGTGCTCGGCAAGCGCTGCGGTCAGCTCGTCATCGGAATATGTTGGGGTCTGAGTATCCAT
>CAUBWQ010000019.1 GCA_958439775.1 uncultured Collinsella sp.
GCTACACCTACAACTGCCTGCCCACCCACTCCTGGTTCTGCGGCTTTGCGCTGCTGCTGGCGCCCACCGTCGCCGCCTTTATCTGGAACAAGGGCGGCTGGATCCAGAACCGCGCCTTTACGCTGGCTATTTGGTGCATGTTTGCCCAGGTGTTCCCGTATTTCCAGGAGGAGTCCATCTTTGTGACCCACTCCACGCTCGACCCCGGCGCCGCTACCGCGGTCTCGATCGCCGCACTGGTCGCCAACGTCGCCGCGATCATCTACATCGCCTACCGCGCCAAGAAGCTCGGCCGCAATCCCTACAAGCAGGATGTCTTTGAGGGCACCAGCGATTGGGAGAAGGCCACCGCTCGTCGCGCCAAGGTCGATTACGCTCACGCCGAGTAACATGTTGGTCGCTGTTGGCGCCTGGGCATAGGCCCGCCCGCCAGGTTTTTCATCCAATGCCTCGCAGAGCCCCCGGAAAGCGTTTCGCTCGCTTTTCGGGGGCTTTTGTCGTTGCGTCTCTATTCATCTATTCAAAAACATGCGCATATATAAAATCGGATTTCAAATCATGAGGCGGCTCTATAGGGTCCTGTTTTTGGGTACAGTGTTGTCCCGATATTGAGCTTGGGGGATATATGAAAGATGAGACGACGGGCCAAGAGGACGCGGTCCAAGATGCAGAAGCGTGTGCCGAGGCCCTGGAGAGCCTAGACCGGATTTCGCTTGACGATGTTGCGTTTGACGATTCGAGCGTTGATGTGCAGGATGAGCCGGAAATCGAGGCGCAGCCCGATGATCAGGATACAGGCGACGTTGAGCCTGCCGAGGATGAGGCAGATCACGAAGACACCGAAAGCGAGGCCGACGACCAGCCCGGATCCGACACGAGCGAGGAAACCATCTTGCTCGACAACTTGCCGGCCGAAGATTCGCTGACCCGCGAGCTCCCTGGCTTAGGCTCTGCGCCTGCCGTGGACGAGACCATCGCCATGGGCGATATTCCCCTACCGTCCGTTCCTTCGGCACGCGAAGCCGAGGTTCGTCATCGTAAGATGTCGCCCAAGCGCCGCAACCTGATGGTTGCCGGCGTTGTGGCCGTCGCGCTCGTCGCCGGCGGTACAGGCTATGCTGCCTGGAACGGATATCAGCAAGAGCAGGCTGCCACTGTCGCCGCCAATGCCCACACGATGATGTCAGTGCAGATTGGCGTGCATGCCGCGGGCCTCGACTGTTCCACTGGCTCCAAGATTCCCGTACAGGTGAGCGGTCAGGATTCTGACGGCTCCTCCGTGAGCGAAACGCTCTATGTTGACGAGCACGGCCGCGGCATCAAACTGCTGCCCGGCGATTACACGCTCTCCATCGCTG
This sequence comes from uncultured Collinsella sp., assembly GCA_958439775.1. Lineage (GTDB taxonomy): Bacteria > Actinomycetota > Coriobacteriia > Coriobacteriales > Coriobacteriaceae > Collinsella. The sequence continues at coordinate 1,359 of CAUBWQ010000019.1, forward strand.
CCTCCCCTATCGCGGCCGACGGCACCATCTATACCGTCCCGACCACCAAGACGCAGGTCACCGTTAAGAGCGATGGACAGGATTTAAGTGCCCAGGCTACCTTTAAGCTCAAGGCGCCTTCGGCCGACGCGGTGACTGACGACCAGATCGATGCCGCCGCCAAATATGCCGAGGAGGGAGGCGCGAGCTCCGCCGCCACCGCCAAGGTGCTCCAGCAGGCGGCAACCGCGCGGCGCGACGCCGCCGTCAATGCCGTGAGCGCGCAAAAGGCACAGGCGGCCCGCGATGCCGACGCCCGTCATAAGGCAACCGACCTTTACCAGCTCGATATCCCCGTCGAGTGGTACGGCAAGGTCGAGACTTGGCAGAATGGCAGCACGCTATGCATCTATCTTGCCGGCGACAGCAATACGCCGATCGTGACGCTCGTCGCGGTGCGCGAGGGCGAGAGCTTTACGCCCGATGAAGGCGATACGGTTTTGGGCGCGGCCAATCTAGGCAACGGTTATACCGTCTACGCCAGCGGCCCCGTCTATCCGTACGTGGTGCCCCAGACCATCAACGGACGGACGCAGAACCCCGTGTCAACCTACCCCATGGACACGGCCATTGAGCTTGTCGAGCTTACGACCGGCAACCGCTACACCTATAGCCAGATCAAGAACGACCTGGTTGGCAAAGACGGCAACGCAGACGCCGCGACCAAACTCGAGACCGACTACCTCGCGCAGATCCTGCTGCCGAGTATCAAAACCCAGGACTAGCCTGGCGCAGCAAGGTGCTCCCCAACCGTGATGAAGGAGCCAGGAGGTCCTGACCCCACAGGCCCATAGATGATTAGGCAAGGAGCCACTTCCATGCGGGCATAACGTGTACCACACCGTGCTCGCATGGAATATCGGTCTGTTCATCCATGGTAACGATTGCCGACTCGCCAAGATCAAACTGGGCCATCGAGGCATCAAGCGCGGCGATTTCGCGCTCGCGCGTTTTCTCACTTGCCATATCCGCACTCACCTGAATCAGGCTATAAGCCCGCATGAGAAGCGCATCCCCAGCCACAAAGTCCACCTCATGGCTTTTGCTCTTCTCTTTGATTAGCAGGCGGCAGACCGAGCCGGTCCTCACCGCGGGAGTCCTTCTTCTTAGCGCATTGAACACTGCGGTCTCGAGCCTCTGGCCCTGGTCCAATGCCGATGCGGGAGAGAATGCTCCAAACATCGCAGGGTCGACAGCGTAGACCTTAGACGCAGACCGCATGTTATTTGCCAGTGAACGCATGAACTCCGGCACAGAAAATAACAGATAGGCGTCCTCATAATACTCAAGTAAGTCGCTGAGCGAATTACGACTGACGGGTATCTGTCTGCTCTTGAACTCGTTGTACACTTTGTTCACTGACAGCTCTCGTCCCGAAGATGCCATACACCGCGTCAAGAACAGCGATGCCAGGCGAGGGTTCTTGACGTCGTAACGTTCAACGACGTCCATGGCGACCGTTCGCGAAGCATATTCCTGTAGCAGCTGAATCGCGTCTGCAGGCGTCTGCTCAAGTGTCGCGATGAATCCCCCTCGTTCAAGATACCCGATCAGATGATGTCGAAGCAGCGCTGCATCGCTCGGGGAAAAGGTCGCATCTGACTCGAGAACGCTCCCCGTCTTATATCGAACGTATTCCGAAAAACTCAACGGAAAAAGCTCTCGCACAAGAGAACGACCCCTGAACTCGCTCTTAAGTTCTGAGGACAGCATCTTAGAAGAAGATCCCGTCACATAGACGGTCGCTTTCTCCGTATCGACTACACGCCGCAGAAACGCACCCCATTCGGGAATTTCCTGGATCTCGTCAAAGAAAATGTAAGCGCCCTCGGTTCGAGCAACAGGATACAGCGCATAGAACGTGTCGAGCACGTCCGCCAGCAGCGATGGCTCATACGGGCGCAAGCGCTCATCCTCAAAATTGAAGTAAAGCATCCGGTCAAGCTCGACGCCCCGGTTCTGAAGCCGCCACATCTCCTGATACAGGCGATACGTCTTTCCACAACGGCGGGCCCCCACAATCACATTTACGATGTTGTCGCGCTTTGGCTCCTGTGGGTTTCCTAGATCAAGGTCTCGCTCAAAGACCTGCGGAACCCCCTGCTGTTCAAAGTCCTTTATTTTCTGGGCGATCAAGTCGTTGAATGCCATTATTCTCCAATCTTGCTCTCTAGCTAATCAAAATTATAGTGATTCTTGATTAATTAGAGAGCAAGATTGTGTGTAGCTTGATTAACACTTAAGCAAGTTTTTTCACTGTTATTGCTCCGAAGGATATCGAGTGGCCAAGAGGACACGAGCTCGAATGCGACTCCCCGAGCAGTCAATTTGGGACGGGGCTTTTTTGACTACCCTCCCCCTGTAGAAAAATCCCTAACGCAGTTGCGGTGAAATAGGGACTGTTTTTGCTGGTCAAACTGCAAAAACAGTCCCTATTTCACCGCAACTTAATTGGTGGCCTTTTGGGTGGCACTCAGCGCCACGGGTCGGCTTCGAACATTGGCTCGCGCTCGAGGCGTCGGTCGCTGTAGGGATCGTAACCGTCATCGTCCTCGTTCTCGGCACGGATATAGGGGTCGCGCGGCTTGGGCGCCGGTTTGGACGTGGGCTTGAGCGCCGGCGCGCTTGTCTTGATCTCGTCTTTCATCTGCATAGCTCCTCGCATCGCATCCGTTCAACATCATCGATTGTCGCACGAAAAAGGGCGGCGGACCCAATTGGATCCGCCGCCCTTGGCGTTTAGAGACGGCTGGTAGATTTTAAGGCATGTCCCAAAATCTACTCGGCGTCGGGAACCTCGTAGGTGGCCGCCGGCGTGTTGTCGCACACGACGGTAAAGCCGCCGTCCTTGCCGGCATCGACCGTCACCTGATCGCCCTCGCGCACCGTGCCGTCGATGATAGCGGCGGCGATGGCATCCACGACCTCGCGCTGAACCAGGCGCTTGAGCGGACGGGCACCGAACACGGGGTCCAGGCCACCCACGGCGAGCATCTGCTTGGCCGCCGGGGTGATGGCAAGCGTCATGCGCTCCTTGGCCAGGCGTGCGCGAACGTCGGCAAGCTGGATGTCGACAATCTTCTCGATCTGCGCCATGCCGAGCGGATGGAACACCACGATATCGTCGATACGGTTGAGGAACTCGGGGCGGAAGGTCTGAGCCATGGCGGCGTCGACCTGATGGCGCATCTCCTCCTCGTCCTTACCGGACAGATCGGCGATGGCCTTGGAGCCCACGTTGGACGTCATGATGATAATCGTGTTCTTGAAGGACACCTGGCGACCCTGGCCATCGGTCAGACGGCCGTCGTCGAGCACCTGCAGCAGCACGTTGAAGACATCAGGATGAGCCTTCTCCATCTCGTCGAGCAAGATCACGGAGTACGGACGACGGCGCACGGCCTCAGTGAGCTGGCCGCCCTCGTCGTAACCCACGTATCCTGGGGGCGCACCGATCAGACGCTGGACGCTGAACTTCTCCATGTACTCGGACATGTCGATACGCACGAGCGCGCGCTCGTCGTCGAACAGGCACTCGGCAAGTGCCTTGGCGAGCTCGGTCTTGCCCACGCCGGTGGGGCCCAGGAAGAAGAAGCTGCCGATGGGCTTGTCCGGATCGGAGAGGCCCGCACGGCTGCGGCGCACAGCCGCGGCGACGGCGGAGACGGCCTCGTCCTGGCCGATGACGCGCTTATGCAGCTCACCCTCCAGGCCCTTCAGCTTGTCGAGCTCGCCCTGCATCATCTTGGACACGGGCACGCCGGTCCAGGCACTCACGACATCGGAGGTCACCTGCTCGTTGAGACCCTCGCCGTCCTTCTGCTTTTGTGCCTCGAGCGCAGCCTCGGAATCCTGAATCTGCTGCTGCAGACCCGGAATCACGGAGTAGCGCAGCTCGGACGCACGGCCCAGGTCGCCGTTGCGCGTCGCGCGCTCCTCTTCGCTTCTGGCCTCGTCGAGCTGTCCCTTAAGCTCCTGCACGTGGTCGATGGCGTTCTTCTGGTTGAGCCAGCCGGCCTTTTGCACGGTGAGCTTTTCTTGGACCTCGGCGATCTCTTGGCGCAGGGCCTCCAGACGCTCCTTGGAGGCGTCGTCGGTCTCCTTCATGAGCGCCTGCTCCTCGATCTGCAGCTGGGTGAGCTGACGCGTGGTGGCGTCAATCTCGACCGGCATGCTGTCGAGTTCCATGCGCAGGCGGCTTGCGGCCTCATCGACCAGGTCGATGGCCTTGTCGGGCAGAAAGCGGTCGGCGATATAGCGATCGGAGAGGTCAGCAGCGGCCACGAGCGCGCTATCGGTGATGTGCACACCGTGGAAGATCTCGTACTTCTCCTTGAGGCCACGCAGGATCGAGATGGTGTCCTCGACGGTAGGCTCGCTCACCATAACGGTCTGGAAACGACGGGCGAGCGCCGCGTCCTTCTCGATGTACTTGCGATACTCGTCGAGCGTGGTCGCGCCGATCGCGTGCAAGTCGCCACGGGCAAGCGCCGGCTTGAGGATGTTGCCGGCGTCCATGGAGCCCTCGGTGGCACCAGCGCCCACGATGGTGTGGAGCTCATCGATGAACAGGATGACCTTGCCTTCGGACTTCTGTACCTCCTTGAGCACAGCCTTCAAGCGGTCCTCGAACTCGCCGCGGTACTTAGCGCCGGCGACCAGCGCGCTCATGTCGAGCTCGATAAGGTCGCGGTCGCGCAGGGTACTCGGCACGTCGCCGGCCACGATACGCTGGGCGATGCCCTCGACGATGGCCGTCTTGCCGACACCCGGCTCGCCGATGAGCACGGGGTTGTTCTTGGTGCGGCGGGACAGGACCTGAATGGTGCGACGGATCTCGTCGGTACGGCCAATGACCGGGTCGAGCTTGCCGGCGCGGGCAAGGTCGCAGATATTGCGGCCGTACTGTTCCAGCGCCTCAAACTGGGTCTTGTCCTCGGCGGACGTCACGCGGTCATCGCCGCGCAGCTCCTCGTAGACCTGCTCGATGCGCTCCTTGGTGACGCCGGCGTCGCGCAGCACACGGCCCGCCTCGCCCTTGTCCTCGGCAAGCGCCATCAGCAGATGCTCGGTCACCACAAAGCTGTCGCCCATCTTGGTGGCCTTCTTCTCGGCCTTCTCGATGACGCGAACGAGCTCGTTGGACAGGCCCATCTGCTGGCCCTCGCCCGAAACCTTGGGCGCGCGGTCGATGGCGTCCTGTGTGGAGCGTGCGAGCTGAGCCGGGTCGGCACCGATGCGCTCGATAATCACGGAGATATTGCGCTCGCCGGCACCGAGCAGGGCAGACAGCAGGTGAATCGGCTCCACCGCGCCGGCCTGCGCGTCAGCGGCCGTGCTCATGGCGGTCTGCAACGCCTCGCGCGACGTCATTGCTAGCTTATCGATTCTCATGGAATCACCTCTCTTGGGGTGGCCGCCCTACGGGGCGGCTTCACGTTGTTCGAGAAGTATTGTTGCCAGCTTTGCGCGATCTTATACACAAATCTAAGTCTCTATATATAAGATTTTCTGAGTGCTCTCATGACATGGAAAATCACCACAAAGGGGACAGGCGCGCTCACCCGCTGCGGCCTCATCCCCTTACTATCTCAATCTGTAACATCTAGCGACTGTTTATGGCTCCAGATGTTACAAATCAAGATGAAATGACCAGCGGCGCCCGTTTGTCTCAATCTGTAACATCTACTCGGCAAATAGAGCTCCATCTGTTACAAATCGAGACGAACAGAAGACACCCGGATCAAAAATCTAAATCTGTAACACCAAGCCCACTTTTAGCGGCCAAGATGTTACAAGTCGAGACAGACCGAAAACCACCACAAAGAGGACAGGCACCTTTGTGGTGGTCGCGGTCTCTACTCCTTCGCCGAACCCGTACTTCCCGATTCGACGGTCCAGGGCATCTCATCCTCGAACAGCCATGTACGGGCAGACCCACTATCGCGTGCAGTCTGCGGGTCGGGCAAGCAGGTCTGTTCATAGGCATCCTGAATGCACTGACCCATAAAATCGTTGAGCTCGGTCTGGTTGCCCTCCATGACATAGGCGACATCGCCGTCCAAGATGTAGATACCCGGCCCCTCATTGCCCTCGTAGCCAGGATCGTACGAAACATCACATAACTTAGTGCCATTCGCGGTGTCCAACTCGATGGACGAGCGGCATCCGCCAACCATGTCGTTCGCTTTTGCCCGATAGGATGCATATCCATACCAGCGCTTAAAGGTTTTGCCCTTGAGCAGCTCGAACGCCCTGTCGATCAGACTAGAATCCGTGGTATAGCGCATAGCCCCAAGCTGAATACGCGGATAATTGCTAATACCCAGCACAGCCGGCTGCTCATCAAAATCAACGGTAATGGTCTCGGGCTTGTCGTCGCCGGTCAGAAGTTCGACAGATTGAGTCACAGGCTTGACCACCGGCTCCGTCACCGCAGCAGGTAGAAATGCCATACCGACAGCGCCCGCGCCAACCACAGCGATCGCAAGCGCCAAGACAATCAATCCAATACGGGCAGAACGGCTCACGGCAAAACACCCCACAATGCAAACCTTCGCCACCTGCACTAATGATACCGCCAGCTAACACTATTACCAAAAGAAGCCGCGCGCTCCTCACCACCACAAAGGGGACAGGCACCTTTGTGATGGTTTTCGACGCTAACGGTCGACCATCTCACGCCATGAGATTAAACTTGAATTGTTCTCTGAACATATCCATTTCTGCCTATCCTCAACAGCTCTTTGTCTCGAGGAGCGCATATGAAGCCGTCTCATTCCACCGGTCGCAACGTCATCGCCATTCTCGCCATACCCATCGTGATGCTCTTCCTTATCGTCATCACGCCCTTTTCTTTTGGCATCGCCACGCCCTTCGACCTTTGCGGGATGAACGACGCCGGCTCGCGTGCCACCTCGCTTTCCTTTATCTGTCGCGGCGTGTTTTACGAAGATGGAATTCCCACCGGAATTTGGCGGTCAAAGTTGCCATTGCTCGGTCAGATCGACGGATGCTCCCCCTATTTCTGCCTTGGACCTCAGGCGCTAAACTATCTAATCGACGACCAGCCACTCGACTCCATCACCCTCGCCTACGACTACGCACCAAACACCGATGAGCGCCACATGAACCAAGTCCTCGACAAGCTGCTTGGACAGTGCGGGCTCACCGCGGAAGCCGGTCGAACCATCTATAGCAACCAGAAATTAAAGCGAACAGAACTCCGCCGTGTCGGAAAAATCAAAGGGCGAAACGGGGCCGCCTACTGGGATGCCTGGGCAACACGCGACAAGGGCGAATTCGGACACAGCACCTATATGGTCACTGTCTACACCAAAGACGGAATTAAGGACAATGTTGACGATTTCGCGTCATCCAAACTCGGCATCCCCAAAACAACCAAACCCGCCAGCCCGGATGAAATCCTGTAGGGACGCTCATTAGAATGTCGTTCAACGAGCACGGCAACATCGAGTTCGCCCCCACCACCACGAAAGGGACAGGCCCCTTTGTGGCGGTTTTCGACTCTGGCGCTCAACTGTCTCGATCTGTAACATCTAGCTGCCGTTTTGGACCTCAGATGTTACAGATCGAGACGAAATGTTCAGCAGTTCCCGTTTATCTAAATCTGTAACAACTACTCGGCAAATAGAGGTCTACCTGTTACAGAACGAGACAAACCGTGAACCGCCACAAAGGTGCCTGTCCCCTTTGTGGTGGTTTTCGACAAAAAGAAGCCGCCCCAATAAAAAGAGGCGGCATCAAGCAAGTCTATTTTTTAGCGTCCCTCAAGACCCAACGAGAACGCAGAAATGTAGCCCGGGGCTTACCCTTTCCCGAACGCGACCCTCGCGAAGCGCGTGAGCGGGCGGGAAAGAGTAAGCCCCGGGCGGACAATTAAGTGCGTTACTCGGCAGCGGCCTTGAACTTGTTGTAGTTGATCAGGCAGCCGGCCTTGACGATGGCGCGCTCCTCTGCCGTCATATCGGCAATGTAAAGCTCAATCTGCTCGACCGCACCATCGGCACGAACCACGTAAGCGGCGATGTCCTTCAGGTCGCCGTCGAGCGCGGCGCGGATACCCGGCACAAAGACGTAGTCGCCTACCTCAAAGCTGGGCTCGGCCTCCATCTGGAAGGGCACCATGCCCCAGTTCATCACGTTGGAGCGATAGCGCTTGGTGGCGTACTCGTGGACGATGTTGGCCAGGCCGCCAATTACGCGCTGGCAGCTCGCGGCCTGCTCGCGGGCGGAACCGTCACCGGGCTTCTTAGCGTAGAGCATGGAGCCGTACTCGGTCGCCTTGGCATCTGCCGCGACACCCGCGCCGGCCAACGCCTCAAAAACACCAGCAAGCTCGGCATCGAGCGCCGCCAGGTCGCCCGCGGCCTCGCCGGCCACGCGGCGCTTCTCAACGGCGTCGACTTCCTTGGAGCGGCCCACGTAGGCCGGGTCACGGCGGCTGAGCGTAAACTCGGCCAGGCCCAGCGGGTTGGAGCGGAAGGAGCTCGTCTCACCCGAGGGAATGAGCTCGTCGGTCGTGGTGACCGGGTCCATGATCTTGGAGCACACCTTGAGCAGGATGTCGTCGCCGAGGGGCTCCATCGCGGGCCACGGCTTGATGTTGGGGCCCTCGACCAGCTCGTCGGCCGGCTCAGCCTTGCCAAAGCCCCAGTACACGCGCTTCTTGTACGGCGCGTCGTCAAAGGCGTACTCGCAGCCCTCGTCCCAAGTCTCCTCGGGCAGGTCGGTCGCCGGCGTCAGGATGCCGCCGTTGGCCGCCGTCGCCGCAATGGAGCGGGCGTCCATCAGGGCCACGGCGCTCAGCTGGCCGTTGCCCGGTTTGGAACCCTCGCGATTGGGGAAGTTGCGCGTTGTGTGGCGGATGGACAGACCGTTGTTGGCAGGCGTGTCGCCGGCACCGAAGCACGGACCGCAGAACGCCGTGCGCACGATCGCGCCAGCCTCCATGAGGTCGTAGATATAGCCGCGGCGTGTAAGCTCGAGCGCCACAGGCTGGCTCGTGGGATAGACCGACAGCGAAAACTCGCAGC
>CAUBWQ010000020.1 GCA_958439775.1 uncultured Collinsella sp.
AGGGCAAGAGCGAGCTCTTCCGCGTCGGCAGGCAGCTGCTTCTTGGTGCGGCGATACACCAGGCGCACGTTCTTCACACCAGCCAGGCGCTTGGCCACGCGGGCAGCATCCATGGCGGTGTTGCCGGCGCCAATGACTACGACGTCCTCGCCCAGCTCGAGCTTCTCGCCCTTCTTGGCGGCCTCGAGGAACTCCAGCACGTCGAGCTCGGCACCCTCGCCCAAACCCGCAGAGCCGGGCATCCAGGCACCGGTGGCCACGACCACGTCGGTGAAGCCCTGGGCCTTGAGCTCGTCAATGGACTCCACGCGGGCATTGAGCTGCACCTTGGCACCAAAGGCCAGGCAGAGCTCGGCATCGTGGGAGATATCGTCGCTCGCAATGCGGAACTCAGGAATCACGTGACGGACCACGCCGCCGAGCGAATCGCGAGCCTCAAAGATGGTGACGGGCACGCCGGCGCGCGTCAGGAAGAACGCCGTCGCCAGGCCGGCCGGGCCGCCGCGGATAACGGCAACGTTGCGCTCGCCGTCGTTTGCGATGGCCTGGGCGCGTAGCTTGGGCAGCACGGCGGTCATGGCCTCGCGGGCGGCCTTGAGCTTGCTGGCGCGGATCTGGGCGCCCTCGGGCTCGTAGAACGCACGCTCGCAGGCACGGCCGCAGGGATGCGGGCAGATGGTGCCGGTAATGAACGGCAGGGCGTTGCGCTCGATGATGATGTTGAGCGCGTCCTCGTAGCGGCCCTCGTCAACAGCCGCCAGATAGGCGGGAATATCCTGCTGGATGGGGCAGCTCGTGCGGCACGGCGTGGTAAAGCAGTCGGAAAGCGGGCTCTTGCCGGCGACCTTGCGATCGGGCAGCGGGCGCAGCGGCTTCTTGTAGAGCGGGTTGGTGAGCGAGTCGGTCTGGATTGCGGTCACGGCCTCGAGCGAGACGCCCGCGAACGGCTTGCCATCCAGGTCGGTAAACTCGCCGGCCATCTGGCTAAAGCGCTCGTAGCCACCGGGCTTGAGCACGTCGGTCGCCAGGGTAACGGGCCAAATGCCGGCATCGTACAGGGCGCGGATGTTGTAGACCGTGGCGCCGCCGGAGTAGCTGATGCGCAGCTTGCCATCGAACTGCTCGGTAATGCGGCGGGCGGCCTCGATGGTCAGCGAGAACAGCGAACGGCCGGACATGTACATCTCGGTGGAGGGCAGTTCGTTTCTCGTCACGTCGACGGGGAACGTGTTGGTCAGCTTGACGCCAAATTCCAGGCCGCGCTCGGCGCACAGGGCAATCAGGCGCTCGAATATGGGCACGGCGTCGGCCCACTGCAGGTCCTCGCGGAAGTGCGTATCGTCGAAGACGATGTAGTCAAAGCCCAGCTCGTTCAGACGCTGGCGGGCAAACTCATAGCCCAGCAGCGTGGGGTTGCACTTGATGTAGGTGTTGAGGCCCTTCTCGGTGATCAGATAGGTCGCGATGCGCTCGATCTCCGCCGGCGGGCAGCCGTGCAGGGTGGACTCGGTGATGGAGTTGGAGACGCGTGCCGGGATGGACTCGACAAACGCGGCGTCGACATGCTCAAACTTATTCATGCCCTCGATGTAGGCGTCGACCTTGGGGCTCTTGATGCCCTCCAGGTCATAACCCACGGACATGTTGAAGACAAAGCCGTCCGGGCTGCCCAGGCCGTACTCGCGAGCGATCAGGTGGCAGGCAAACCATGCCTTCACGTACTCGGCAAAAGCCTGCGGAACCTCGAGCTCGGTCGACCACTCGCAGTTGTAGCACTCGTCCTGCGCCACGATGCAGGGCTTGTTCACGCACTTGGAGAGCTCCTCGCCGTCCATCACCTGAACGGTCTTAAGCTCAAAGAAGCGGGAACCGGACACGTAGGATGCCACGATGTTCTGGGCAAGCTGCGTATTGGGACCGGCGGCCGGGCCAAACGGGGTCTCGATGCGCTCGTCAAAAATGGGAAGCGCGCCCTCCTGGGTGGTCGTGACCATCTTGCGCACGCCAAAGATGGCGCCCTGAGTCTTGTGCTCCTCGATGATCCAGTTCATCAGCTGCGAAAACGGGATCGGCCTCATGATGTCGCTCATAATGAGCTCCTCTCTGTAACGCCCGGCGAGACCGCGCGGCGGGCGCAAATACGGTGTAGCGCTAGCACAGCGCCGGCGACCCCGCGGAGGTCGCCTACACGCGCGTCAGATGCGGCGAAACATCCGACGCGCGTGAATCTACTTGTGAATTAGTAGGTGCGATCGTTGAGCGTGCTCCAGAGCTTCTTGGACTCAGCCATGGTCCACGCGTTGATCTTGTCCTCATCGATACCGACGAACTCGCGATCCTTGTACAGGACGCGGCCGTTGATGATGGTGGTGCGGCAGTTTTTGCCCATCATGCCAAAGAGCATGTGGCCGTCGATGTTCTCCTCGCTCAGTGGCGTAAAGGGCTTGTAGTCCATGACGATGACGTCGGCGGCAGCGCCGGCCTCGAGCACGCCGAGCTTGCGATCGAAGTACTTGCTGGCCATCTTGGCGTTGTTTTCGAACAGCATCGTCATGGCCTCGCACCAGCCCACGTTGGGCATGGCGGCGTTGTGGCGCTGAATGATCAGGAAGACCTTGAGACTCTCGAGCATATCGTGGGTGTAGGCGTCGGTGCCCATGCACACGGGGATACCGCGGCGGAAGAACTCGAGCACGGGGGCGCAGCCCACGGCGTTTCCCATATTGGATTCGGGGTTGTTGACCAGCCAGGTACCGGACTCCTTGACGATATCCATCTCGGCGGGCGTCACATGGATGCAGTGGCCGAGCATGGTGTCGGGACCGAGCAGGTTGTGCTGCAGCAGGCGCTCGACGGGGCTGATGCCGCCGCGGTTGAGGCGGGAGTCCCACACGTCGTTCATGCCCTCGCACACATGGATGTGGAAGCCGGTCAGGCCGTTGTTGGCCTCGGCCATCTTATCCATGGTCTCGTCCGACAACGTAAAGGTGGCGTGACCGCCAAACATGGCGGCGATCATGTGGTTATCGTTATCGCGACGCTCCTTGGCGGCCCACTGGGCAAACTCGGCGTTCTCGGCAATAGCCTGGTCGCACTTTTCCTGACCACGGCGGTCGGGAACCTCGTAGCACAGGCACGAACGCATGCCCAGCTCCTGAGCGGCGTCCTTAATGGTAAAGAGGCTACCCGGAATCTCGCAGAAGCTTGCATGGTGATCGAAAATCGTGGTGACGCCATCGCGGATGGAGTCCAGAATCGTGGCATAGGCGCTTGCCTTGGTGCCGTCGAGCGTCAGGTTGTCGTCGATCTTCCACCACTGCTGCTCAAGATTTTCCAGGAAGTTGGTGGGGTTGCAGCCCTTAATGGCAAGGCCGCGGGCCAGACCCGAGTAGATGTGGGTGTGGCAGTTGATGAGTCCGGGCATGATGAGGTTGCCCCGGGCGTCGACGTACTCGGCATTCGGGTACTTGGCCTTGAGCTCGCGCTCGGGGCCCACTTCGACGATCGTATCTCCGTCAATGGCGACCGCACCGTTGGGAATGAACGGAGTCTGAGCGTTGCGGGTAAAGACGGAACCGTTAGCGACCAGAAGCATAAATGCTCCCTTCAACATCAGGGGCGGGGTTTGACACCTCTGACATGGCGGAAGTGCGAAGCGCCGGCCTACACCGGAAACGGGCCCTCTCCCGTCAACGCTTCACCAAAGGGACAAGCCCTTTGAAGTGCGGCTTGGCGCCGCATGGCGTCGGCGGACGAGGCGATGGGTCCGCCGACGAATAGCACCGAATTGGTTACTTCTTGCTCTCGGGCAAGACCAGATCCACGGCGGCATCCTTGGCGGCATCGATGTGCTGAGCCACGACCGGCGTCTGCGGAAGGATCAGGTTAAGGACAATGGCCATGATGGCGGTGGGGGTCACGGCGTTGGAGCCGATGACGGTGGACACCCAGGTGGGCATACCCTCGCCGGCAAGGCAGCCGCTGGCCATCCAGATACCCAGGCCAAAGACGACGGAGGTGCCGACGATGGTGGTAGTACGCTGCGTGAGGCCCTCGCGGGTGAACATGCGCACGCCGTTCATGGTGATGGTGCCAAAGACGCCGACGGTCGCGCCGCCGATGACAGGCTGCGGGATGGCGGAGAGCACGGCAGAGAGCTGCGGGAACAGACCGGCGATGGCAAAGACGGCCGCGATGATCACAAAGACCCACTTGTTGACGACCTTGTTGGAGCAGATGATGCCCACGTTCTGGCCAAGGGCGCTGGTGGGAAGACCGCCCAGCAGGCCGCCGACCATAGAGGTGAGGCCCTGGGACACAATAGCGCCGGAGAGCTCGCGCTCGGTGGGCATACGGTCGATGGAGCCCAGGCAGGCAGCGGAGACGTCGCCGATAACCTGGATGGCAACCATGGGGAACACGACGGCGAGGGTAATGCAGACCTCGGGATCAAACTCGAGCGCGTAGGGCATGAGCTTGGGAAGAGCGAAGACCTGAGCGGTGGCGACGCTGGAGAAGTCGATCATGCCAAAGGGGATCGAAACGATCATGCCAACGATCATGCCAAAGAACACGGATCCCAGCTTGAGCGTGCCCTTGCCAAAGTTGGCGAGTGCGAAGACCACGGCGAAGGTGATAAGAGCGACGCACCATGCCTGCGGGGTACCCCACAGCGGCGTGCCCATGCCACCGGCCATGTACTTGACGGCCGTGGGATAGAGAGAGACGCCAATGGAGAAGATGACCGTACCGGTCACGACGGGCGGGAACAGCCACTTGATCTTGCTGTAGGCCAGACCAAAGAGGACAGCAACGGCACCGCCGACGATCTCGCCGCCCAGCAGCGCGCCAAAGCTAAAGCCCGAGGCGCCCATGGCCTGGAGGGCCGGGAGGAACGCGAACGAAACGCCCATGACGATGGGCAGGCCGCCGCCGATGCGACGGAAGGGAGCGAAGGCCTGAAGGGCCGTGTCGATCGCCGAAAGAATGAGCGCGACCTGGATGATGTCGGTACTCTGCTGGCTATTAAAGCCGTAGACGCCGGCCATGATGACCGCCGGGGTAATGATGCCGGCAAACGATGCCAGTACGTGCTGAAGGGCACACGGGATCATTTCCTTAACGGGAGGCATGCCTTCGCGAGTGAACAGGGCTTCAGTGCCGTTCGTAACCGTCTCCTGGGTCATTTGACCACCAATCCTCGAAGTAGTTGTTTTCGCATCTGACGCTCTATTGTGACGCAGTGCGGGGTTGAGGTTGTGCCTTCATTGCATATCGTATTAAAGATGATTCTCATTCTCAATAATAATTTTTTGTTATCAGACTATTCTTCAGCTGAAATTACGCATTTCCGCAGGTCAGGAAAGTGTCTGGTCAAAATAACATCTAACATTTCTTTTGGTCAACCGTTTACCGCTAAATTCCTACCGTTCGTCTGCATTACGCAATGTACCTGCGGATATACGAGATGATGGGCAGCGTGTTACCATGAGAAAAAATTGTTATGAACATTTCCGATTTCACCCAAAGGAGTTGCCCGTGAACGAGACCGTACGTCGCTTTTTGCCGATGGTCGATTTTCTGGAGCAGATACTCGGCAAAAACAGCGAAATCGTGCTGCACGATTTCTCGGATCCCGACCACGCCATCGTCGATATTCGCAACGGCATCGTGAGCGGCCGCAAGGTCGGCGGTCCCGCCACCGATCTGGCACTCAAGATCATGCACGACGCCAAGTATCGCGACCTGCCGTTTATTACGGGCTACGAGGGGCGCGGTGCCGGCGGCAAGACGTTGGAGTCAGCGACGTACTTTATCCGCGAGAATGATGAGATCGTCGGTATGCTCTGCGTCAACACCGACCTCTCGACCGTGCGCTCCATCAACGCCATGGCGCAGCAGCTCATGGCGTGCTTCGACGCGGCGCCGACGCGCACGGAGCCCGCCCCTATCGAGGTCGAAAGCCTTTCGGAGTCTACACAGGAGCTCATCGACCGCAGCATTGCCGAGTTGCTGAGCGCGCGCGGGCTGGATGTAGCGTCGCTTGGTCAGAGCGACCGCGTGGACGTCATTCGCCACCTCAACGGTAACGGGGTGTTCATGCTCAAGGGCGCCGTGGCCTGCGCCGCCGCCGCGCTGGGCATCTCTGAGCCCAGCGTCTACCGCTACCTGCAAAAAGTCCGCAAGGAAGGCTAACGAGCAAAATGGAGTGCGGCTCCACAAGCGATCCGTCACTTGATAAAAGACCCTGCAGCTCGCACGCGCTGCAGGGTCTTTTTGCATGTCATGTTTAGTTGTGGCCAACGCCTTAGAGAGCGGCAACGACCTCGATCTCGACCAGACCGCCAGCCGGAAGGGCGGCAACCTGGAAGGCGCTGCGCGCGGGGAACGGGGCCTCAAACTTGGAGGCGTAGATCTCGTTCACAGCGGCGAAGTCGGCGATGTCGGCCAGGTAGACCGTGGTCTTGACGACATCGGCAAAGGTAGCGCCGGCAGCGGTCAGCAGGGCCTCGACGTTGGCGAGGGACTGCTTGGCCTGGGCCTCGACGCCCTCGGGCATCTTGCCGGTCGCGGGATCGATGCCCAGCTGGCCGGACAGGAACACCATGTTGCCGGCCTGGATACCGGGGGAATACGGGCCGATGGCTGCGGGTGCGTTATCGGAAGACACGACGGTCTTGCTCATGTTTTTCTCCTTACGATCAATTGAGAGAGCGTGAGCGCGGTGTTCACACCGGGAGGCACAGTTCGGTCTGAACACCGCGCTTGATTGGGATAGTACTCAAGGTTTCTGTTTGATGCAAGAATATTATCAGCTTGCGAGAATATTTTATCGCCCAACGGTTTCCCCGAACCGCTGAACGGTTCTCATGTGGAGCAGCCAGTCCAAGCTGCTGAAGACTTTGTCCTGCTTAGGCTGCGGGCGTCGCCCACCGCAGCGACGCCACTATACTTTTGAATATCTGAGCATTTTGAAAGGCAGGATATGACCGCAACCGCCAGCCGAACCACTAACCGCAGGCCCGAGCTTTTGGCCCCCGCCGGAGGCCCGGAGCCCTTTGCCGCCGCGCTCGCCGCCGGGGCAGACGCCATCTACTGCGGCATGGGCAGCTTCAACGCCCGCCGCAAGGCAACCAACTTTACCGACGAGGCCTTTGAGCAAGCCTGCCGCGCCGCGCATCTAGCCGGGTCGCGCGTCTACGTCACGGTCAACATCGTCATCAAGCAGTCCGAGATGGGCGATGCACTGCAGCTCATTCATCGCTGCTCCACGCTGGGCGCCGATGCCTTCATTATCCAGGACTGGGGTCTGTTCTTTGAGTCCAAGCGCACCATGCCCGGCATCGAGACACATATCTCGACCCAGGCGAACATCCACGACGACCGCGGAACCCTTTGGTGCCGTGAGCAGGGCGCCGACCGCGTGACTCTCTCGCGCGAGCTCTCCATTGACGAGATCGCCGCCATTCACGACGCCGCGCCCGATGTGGACCTTGAGGTCTTCAGCCATGGCGCCATCTGCTTTTGCTACTCGGGCCTGTGCCTGCTGTCGAGCTTTGCCATGGCGGGACGATCGGCCAACCGCGGCATGTGCGCCCAGCCCTGCCGCCTGCCCTACGAGTTGATCGACGAGAACGGTCGCGCGCTCTCCCCTGCCGGTCGCGAGCGCGCGCTGTGCCCGCGTGACACCAACACCTCACAGCTTGTTCGCCGTCTGTATGACGCCGGCGCCGCATCGCTCAAGCTCGAGGGCCGCATGAAGGCACCCGATTACGTGTACTCCATCGTTGATGTGTATCGTCACGAAATTGACGACATGCTATCCGGAGCCGCCGTTGCCAAGGACGAGGAAGCCGCCCGCCAGCGCCAGCTCAAGCGCTGCTTCAGGACGGCACCTCGGGCGGCGAGATGATGAGCTATGAGCGTTCCAACAACCGCGGCCAGATCGTGGGCACGGTGCTGGGCAGCCGCCCGGCCAACCGCGATGTGCGCGGCCTCAAGTCCGACGACCGCCGTCGCCGCGCCGCCATCGCCCGCATTGAGCTGTTTGAGCCCGTGGGCAAAGGCGACCTGCTGGAGCTTCGCCACGATAACGAGTTTGACCAGTTCCTGACCACCATTGCCGCCGATGATGCCGCCGCCGGTGACATCATTGAGTGCCGCGTGCCCCGTAGCATGCCCGAGGGCTGCCGCGTGCGCGTGATTCGAAGCCAGAGCGCCATTGACGCCGCCGGCGCCGCGCTCAAGCGCGATGTGCTGCGCCGCCGCGCCGTAGACGTGTCCGTTGTGGCGCGTCTGGGCGAGCCGTTTACCGTTACGCTCACCTGCTGCGACGACCCTTCGCTTACGGCCACGGCCACGGGCTTTACCGTCGAGGCTGCCAAGACCCGCGCCGTCGAGGCATCCGATCTGGTTGAGCACGTCGGGCGCATGGGCTCCTCTCCCTTTGAGGCCGCAAGCTTTGACGTTTCGCTCGACGCCGGCTGCGGTATGGGCTTTTCCGCCGTGCACAAGGTGCGCGCCGCCGCTTGTAAGGCGCTGGAAGAGGCCATTCTGGCACCGTACGAGGAGCGCGCGAAAAAGCTCGAGCTGCCGGCGATTGTAACCAGTGATTCCCGCCCCGCGCCCGAGCACTACCGCGATGAGCCGCAGATCTGCGCCACCGTCACCTCGCTCGAGGCCGCCGAGGCCGCTCGCGCGGAGGGCGCCACGCGCATCTATATGACCACCGACGCGCTCGAGGCTGTCGGACTCTCCCCTGCCGATGCATTTGAGCAGGGTATCGTGCCCGTACTCGATGAGGTCTGCCGCGCCGTCGACCACGAGCGCGTCGATCCTTGGATCAATGCCGGAGCCACCGTCGCCGTCGGCAATATCTCCGAGCTCGCCGTAGCCGCTCATGCCGGCGCCACGGCCGAGATTCGCTCTTGCCTGCCGGTGCATAACACGCCCTGCATGGAGGCGCTTGCCGAGCGCGGAGCCGGTGCGTTTTGGCTCTCGCCCGAGATCACGCTCGGCGAGATCGTCTCGCTTGGCACCGCCGCGCCCGCAGCCCTGGGCATCACTGTGTTCGGCCGCCCGCGCGTTATGACGAGCGAGCACTGCATCCTGCAGGTGGCCAATGGCTGCATCCACGATTGTGCCAGCTGCCGTCTGCGCGCCCGCAAGCTGTCGCTCAAGAATATCGACGGAAAGGTCATGCCCGTGCGCACCGACATCCATGGCCGCTCTCGCTTGTACGACGCCTACCCCATCGACCTCACGCCGCAGGTACCGCAGTTGCTCGACGCCGGCGTCCGTCGTCTTATGGTCGACGGAACCTTGCTCGAGGCCGATGAGATTGGCCGTGCCGTCGCTCGCGTCCGTCGTGCCGTCGAGGCCGCGCAAGCCGGCCGCAAGCCCGCCGCTCGCCTGCGCGGCTCCACCTCGGGCTGCATGTTTGTGGGAATTAGCTAACCGAAAGGCTTACACGTGAACGAAGAACCTCAAGTCCTTTACTGCGACGCCTGGCTCATGGCCATCGACAAGCCCGCCGGCATGATCGTCCACGGCGACGGCACCGGCGAGCGCACGCTCACCGACTACGCCAGCGATCTGTTGCTGGCGATGGGCGACGGCTTTGCCGCGACTGACATGCAGCCGCTCAACCGCCTGGACCGCAACACCACCGGCGTGGTGTTGTTTTCGCTCGACAAACAGACGCAGCCCGCCTTTGACCAGATGGTGATCGACCACGCCTTCAAAAAGCACTATCTGGCGCTGGCCGAGGGCAAGATCGACTGGAACGAGAAGCTCATCGACAAGCCCATCGCCCGCGACCGCCACGATAGCCGCAAGATGCGTGTCGGCGCCAGCGGCAAGCCGTCACAGACGCGCGTGAAGGTGCTCAAGCGCCTTAAGAGCCGCCGAGGCCTGCCCGCGCGTTCGTATATCGATGTCGAGCTACTCACCGGCCGCAAGCACCAGATCCGCGTGCACCTGGCAAGCGAGCGCCATCCCCTGGTTGGCGACGACCTGTACGGCACGCCGCGTCCTTGTGGCCTCATGCTTCACGCCCACAGCGTGTCCTTCACGCATCCCGTAACCGGCGAGCACATCCACATCGAAGCCCCCTGCCCCTGGGAGCCCTAAACCACCACAATGGGGACAGGCGCCTTCGCGGTGGTTTTGCCGCAATGGTTCAACCGCGGTCCCAAAACGTCTCGATCTGTAACAGTTAGAACCCATTTTCCGGTCTATCTGTTACAGATCGAGACAGTCGAATCCCCCTCAAGGGAAAATCTCGATCTGTAACAGTAACTCGGCAAAATCGGTCCCAGATGTTACAGATTGAGACAAAGGAACGGCGCGGTTCGGAAGTATCTCAATCTGCAACACCTAGCCCACTTTTAACGGTCCAGTTGTTAC
>CAUBWQ010000021.1 GCA_958439775.1 uncultured Collinsella sp.
GTTGGACTCCATGGTCAGCTGCTGCAGGTAGGCCGGGAAGCGGTGCAGGTACTGGCAGTACGGCAGCACGGCGTGGCTCTTGGAACCGAAGAAGTTGACGTACCAGACGTTGAGCAGGCCCATCAGCGCGACGGCGTTGTTCTCGAGCGGGGTGTTGCAGAAGTACTCGTCGATGGCATGGAAGCCCTCGAGGAACTGCTGGAAGCGATCGGGGCCGAGCACGACGATCAGCGACAGGCCCACGGCGGAGTCAACGGAATAGCGGCCGCCAACCCAGTTCCAGAAACCGAAGGCGTTGGCGGGGTCGATACCGAAGGCCTCGACCTTCTCGAGTGCGGTGGAGACGGCGACGAAGTGCTTTGCCACGGCCTCGGCGTTCTGCTCATCGGAGCCGTCGATGGCGCCCTGAGCCTTGAGCTGCTCGAGCATCCAGGTCTTGACCTCGCGAGCGTTGGTGAGGGTCTCGAGCGTGGTGAAGGTCTTGGAGACGATGATCACGAGCGTGGTCTCGGGGTCCAAACCCTTAAGCTTCTCGGCCTGGTCGTTGGGGTCGATGTTGGAGATGTAGCGGCAGTCGATACCGGCGTCAGCATAGGGACGCAGAGCCTCGTAAGCCATGACCGGGCCCAGATCGGAGCCGCCGATGCCGATGGACACCAGGTGCTCGATCTTCTTGCCGGTAACGCCCTTCCACTCACCGGAGCGCACGCGCTCGGCGAAGGCATACATGCGGTCGAGGACCTCGTGCACGTCGGCGACGACGTCCTGGCCGTCGACAATGAGCTGGCCCTTCTCGCTTGCCGGGCGACGAAGCGCGGTGTGCAGGACGGCGCGGTCCTCGGTGGTGTTAATGTGCTCGCCGGAGAACATGGCGTCGCGGCGCTCCTCGAGCTTCACCTCGCGGGCAAGATCGCACAGCAGCTTGACGGTCTCATCGGTCACCAGGTTCTTGGACAGGTCGAAGTGCAGGTCACCGGCGTCAAAGCTCAGCTTGTTCACGCGCTCCGCATCGGCAGCGAACCATGCCTTAAGGTCGATACCCTCGGCCTCGAGCTTCTCCTGATGGGCTTCGAGCGCCTTCCAAGCGGCGGTCGACGTAGCGTCGATAGGTGCGGCAACAGTTGCCATAAAGTCCTCCTCAACATACGGGCGCATACCTCCATGCGCCCGGATAATCAGATGACCCTATTCTAGCGCAGGTCAAGACCGTAATCAGCGAGCGTTGCCAATCCGCCCCTAAACGGCGACCGACCAAAAAGGGACAGGTTAATTTTGGCAGGTCAAACGCTTTACCTACCAAAATTAACCTGTCCCTTCCTGGCAGATATTAGGCCGCAGCGCAGACGCTACCGAGCAACTCACGCAAAGGAGACCCAATGCCCTCCAGCAGTTCGGGCGCGATGATGGCAAAAACGGGAACCTCGCCGGTGCCCACGACAGCAGGCACTTTGCCCTCCGAGACAATGCATCCATAAGGCACAAAGCCGTCTTCGCCGGCATCGAGCGCCGCCATGCGACGCGCGAGCTCGCGCGCAAAGCCGGCAGTATCGGCATCGCCGATCGCTAGGACAAAGTCCACGCCTTCGTCGGTCGCCAGGGCCACGGCCTCGTCGATCAGCTCGTCTCCCCCATCGCCAACCGAGCCGCAGCGGAAAAGCACGCGCTCGAGCAGAGCTCGATCAACCGAGCCGAGTGCCGCCGAAACGAGCTCATCGCGCGTATGCTTGTCACCGCCCAGCACGACCAGCGCCTTGGTGCCACCGTAGTGAGCGACCAATCGTCCGCACCAGCGAGCCACGTCTCCGTCCGCAACAAGGCGCGTCGGCATACCAAACCCATAATTGACCATCTTTCCCACAACCCTTCCGTGCGTATAGGCGGTATCAATCGTTAGGCTCATGCTACGAAGCAAGATTTTCCGAGCTGTTTCGTAATCTTTAGAGCTGCGTTAAAACCCGATTCAACCGCACGGCCATACCTACCAAAAGGGGCAGGTTTTGACGATGTCCGAATGAGCGGGTATTATCGAACAGGTATTCGATAAGAACATGTGTTTGATGGGAGGACGCGTGGGGCACGAGCGTCACACCTATATCTGCATCGACCTCAAGACGTTTTATGCCAGCGTCGAGTGCGTCGACCGCGGGCTCAACCCGCTCACCACCAACCTGGTCGTTGCCGACGAATCGCGCGGGCGCACGACCATCTGCCTCGCCATCACACAGGCTATGAAGGACTTAGGGATTCACAACCGCTGCCGTCTGTTCGAGATTCCCGATGGCATCGACTACATCAAGGCCGTACCGCGCATGCAGCACTACATGGAGGTGTCGGCGCAGATCTACGGTATCTACCTGGAATACGTCAGTCCGCAAGACGTTCACGTCTACTCAATTGACGAGTGTTTTATCGACGTAACACCCTATCTGGACCTCTATCACACCGATGCGGAAGGCTTCGCCTGCATGTTGCGCGACGAGGTCCTGGCGCGCACCGGCATCACGGCGACGGTCGGCATCGGCCCCAACCTATTCCAGGCCAAGGTAGCGCTCGACATTACCGCCAAGCACGTACCCAGCCGCATCGGCATACTCGACGACGAGACCTTTCGCAAGGAGATCTGGCCCCATCGTCCCATCACCGATATCTGGGGCATCGGTCCCGGCGTGGCAGCCCGCCTCGAGAAATACGGCGTCTACGATCTGATGGGCGTCGCGGCGCTCGACGAAAACCTGCTTTACGACGAGCTCGGCGTCAATGCCGAATATCTCATCGACCATGCCTTCGGGCGCGAGCCGACAACCATCGCCGATATCCAAGCCTATCGCCCGCAAGCAACTTCGACCACCACAGGACAGGTGCTCTCGAAGGGTTATGCCTACGAGCAGGCCTACACCGTCTTGCGCGAGATGGTCGACAGTGCCGTGCTGGACTTGGTCGATAAGCACGTGGTGTGTGACAGCATCTCGCTCTTTGTGGGCTACGCAAGCGAGCGCGCCGACATACGCCGTCTCGACGCCAGTGGCACGGCGCAGTATATAGACGGCTGCGGACACCTGCGCTCGAGTACGTCGAGCATCGAACCCACCGCAACCGCCGGCCCCGAGCTCGCACCCCGTGCGCCCAAGCCCGTCCAGCGCGATGACGAACGGCGTCGTCTGGTACGTGAGGCGCAGGCAATCGATGGCATCTTTGTGGGAGAGCATGGCGGCAAACCGCGCGGTGGCTATGCCGCACTCTTTGCGCACTCCAACGCCTCGCGAAAGCTGCCCGAGCGCACCAATTCGTTCAAGAAGATCATGGGCTATTTCGATGAGCTCTGGGCGCAGACTGTCGATCCCAAACGACCGGTCAAGCGCATCAATCTGGGATTTGGCAACCTCATGCCCGAGGAATTTGCCACCATCGATCTGTTCAGCGATATCGAGGCCGATGAGCGCGAGCGCGACCTGGCACGCGCCGTGCTGGCCGTGAAAGGCAAATACGGCAAGAACGCGCTGGTTAAGGGGCTGAGCTTTACCGCCGGCGCCACCGCGCGCGAACGCAACGATCAGGTAGGAGGACATCGTGCCTAAGTCCCAACAACAGCCGATGCGGCCACCGACACCTTTTGAACGCCTAGCGGACCCCGAGGGAAGACGTCGCTCCGCCGACCCAAAGCTCACCGCCAACGGCACCGTCCGTGCCGGCCGTGCCGCGCAGTTTATGCCCTTTGCCGCCCTCACGGGATACTACGAGCTCGTGCGTAAACAAGAGATCACCGCCGAGCCAAAATGCGAACTCACAGAAGAAAAAGCCCTCGAACTTTCGAAAAAGCTCGAGGGCCTCAAGCGTGGCGACCTGGTCCGCGTCACCTATTACGATACGTACGGCTATCGCGCTCGCACGGGCATCCTCGACGAAGTATTACCCGCATTCAAGCTGCTCAAACTCAGGGATATCGCCATCAACTTCGACGATATCCAAGGCATCGAGCTGCGTGGTCGAGTCTAGCGACGAGAACGCTTGCGCAAGACGAGAGCAATGCCAAGCACTGCGGCAGCTGCAACCAGCAATCCCAAGACCAGCATGAGGGTCGAGTCGCCAGCGCGAGGCAGCGAGCCGTCCTTCGGAGTCTTCTTAGCGGTCGTCGTGGCGGTGGTCGTGGTGCTGCTCGACTGGTCGTTGCCACCCGTCTGGCTGCCGCCAGGCTGATCGCCGCCACCCGGCTGCGAAGGATCGGTGGGTTCCGTCGGATCCGGAGTACCGGGATCAACCGGATTCTCCGAATTCTCCTTGCGCTGGATCCAGACCTGGCAACCATAGAACGGGTTGGCGGTACCAAGGCACAGACCCTGGTTGGTCACCGCAAAGGTGCGCAGACCATGGTTATACGGATCGTTAAAGCCATTAGTCGTCAGCGTCGTAAAGTTCACGCCGTCCTCGGTCACATACATATCAAAGCCGCGCTCGGCATCGCGCAGGTAACACATGCACGTAAGGACACTCTGCAACTTCTTGAGGTTCTCCTCGCTCAGCAGCTTATCGAGCGCATCCTGAATATCGCTCGGCAGCTCGGTGCCATAGGCATCCTCGTACTGCTGCTTAAGGCTCTCATAGCTATCGAGCATGTCCTGATACTGGTCGGCAAAGGACTTGAAGTACGCGATCTCGCCATCGATCTTCTGGACATAAGCGGCATCGTCCTCAAAGTCCTGGGACATCGTCGCGGCCTGATCGCAAAGACCGCCCGCGGCATCCTCCAGCGCATCGCTCAGATCGCCAAAGCCCTTAGCAACCTCGGTCTTCTCGTCATCGACATCGACGGTCTCGTTTGAATCATCGACCTCGGCAGCTTCGTTCGAATCATCGACCTCGACGGCCTCGTTTGAATCATCGTCCGCAAGCGTGTTCACGGGAACGATGGGGTCGTCAGGCGATTTCTTGTCGAGCAGGTGATCGAGCAGGTCCCTAAGGCGCTGAACCTGAGAGTCCCACTCCTCGGGCGTCATATCGATAATGTCGCCATTGGAGAACTGGCCGATCGGCTCAAGCAGGCTCGCGGTATCAAAGGTACCGATATACAGCTTGCCGTCGAACTTCTGCATGCGCCAAATGTACTGGTTCTCGTTTCGGCCAAAGCCCGAAGTCAGGCCGGAAATACCGCCCTCGGGGAACATGTCGGTGCGATCGCCAACGACGCGCTCCATGTTCTCGTCCTTGTCCATGCGATAGATGTTAACCGACTGCTCAAGATTGGCATTCACAAACGAGCAGTCAACGCCACCCATGCTGCTCTTGCCGCCCTCTTCGGTGTTGGATTTGTTGAACAGGATGCGCTCGAGGGCAATCTCCTCGTCGTTGTATTCACCGATATAGAGGTAGTCGTTGTAGACGATGAGATTGGCAGCGCCAGAACGGGTACGGGCAGGATCGATGCCAAAGCAGTACTTTGCACCGTCCGTCTTCTGATCGCCGACAATGGGAGTCCACGAATAGCTGCCGTCGGCATTCTTGTCGCCACGGACCATGGCAAACGACTGCATGGAATTATCATCGGGAGCGTTCTCGGGCGTACCGGTGCAGATGGTCGCATAGAGATGGCCATTGTACGAGACCATATCCCAAATGGCGCCGCCGTAGATGCTGTCCTTATAGCGAATCGCCGGATAGCCAAACAGCGTCTCCGAGTTGGCAATCTCGGTGAAGCTGTCCTGGCCCTTCGAGGGGTCAGACGACGTCAGGATTGTCGAC
This sequence comes from uncultured Collinsella sp., assembly GCA_958439775.1. Taxonomy (GTDB): domain Bacteria; phylum Actinomycetota; class Coriobacteriia; order Coriobacteriales; family Coriobacteriaceae; genus Collinsella. Next base: position 5,734 of record CAUBWQ010000021.1, read on the forward strand.
ACAAAATTACCGTTCGCGTCTTTACCCACATTACTGATGACGAGCTGGCCATCATGGACGCACATGCCGCGGATACCGGTAGAAATGCCCTGCTTGTAGGCAGCACCGTAATCCTGTATACTCGAAATGCCCTGATAGACAACTTTGTACTCATCCGTCTTAGGATCGATCTCGTATACAGCAGGCAGGCCGCCTTTGCCGCCATTGGTCCTGACGCTGCCGCAGAAATAGAGCTTACCCTTATAGCTCACGGCATTGCGGAACAAAGGAGCGACGCCGTTGAGCGATTCAGAGAGCAGCAGCTTGGTCTCACCGGTCTTGGTATTGATCTTGACCAAGATGCCGCCGCTGTCCTTGTCGGCCGTGCCGTCCTCCTTCTGCTGTCCATAGAAGAAGGTGCCGTTAAACATGGCCTCCAGCGTCAGGCGCATGGTCTCGGCATCAAAGGAATCGCCCAGCGTGCCGTTCATGAGCGTCAGCGTGTTGCCCATCGCCGCATAGCAGGTGCCCACATAAAGCCAGTCACCATAGCTCGCAGCCGCCCAAGTGTAGCTCTGGCCGCGATCGCCTTCGTTGTTGGCCGTATTACCATCGGCGCCCGGAACGGCAACGGCACCGCCACCCTGGTAGTCGACGATGCCATCCGGCTGCGACGTTCCTACCGTAGGATGCGAGAGCTTTTCAAAGGAATACCCATTTCCCGCATTGTAGGTAACGGCACCCGAAGCGTCTTCGGCATGCGCCGGCAGCGGCGATACCAAGATAGCGGCAAGCGCTGCCACCAAGCCAAGTGCTCCCACTCGTCTCATAAGGCTATAACCTCCCCTGTCCTAAAGCCCAGCTTTAGCATTCTTCATTTCTGCCCACGGTTAATTGCAATCTGAGCACAGCAATAATCAGCATATAAATATACACCTGTAATTTTTTGGACGTGTTAATAGATGCTCGATTGGTAGCGAATTCCGCGCAAACCGTCACCAAACTCCACTTTTGCCGCATCTAAGGGTTATTTTTTACGCAAATTTTTGGATGCCGATAGTCACAATGAGCAGGAGGCCGGTATCCACCGGAGAGGGCAACGCCTACATTTTCATAACGTAATAGCCCGCGCCCCTCACCGCCGTCTCGAGTGTGTCGCGATCAACCGGGAGCTTCGAGCGTACGCGTGCTGTGTGGTCAGCGTACGTTACCGTTGCCCACACGCCGTCCAGCGCATTGAGGGCATTCGTCACATTCCGAGCGCAGCCGTCGCAGCTCATGCCGCCGATAAGCAACTCCTCACGATAGGGGTAGTGGGACTCGTCGGTGTCTGCCACCACAACCCTCTTGGCTTTCTTTCCGCTTGCGCCATCACTGCAGCAACTCTTCCCATGCGTCGACGCCGCAATACGGCGCAGCCCAAAGAACATACCAATGGCAATCACGCCCAGCACGATGATATTTGCTGGGTTGAGCAAGTCGCTCATACGCTCCCCTTCCTTACGGTCCATTTCAGAGATACCCCCGTGGGGTGTCCCATCTTACTCCAAACTCATGTCAGTTCAGTCAATTAGTTTCCCTCTTCAAACTTTTTAGTTGACCTAGGCTTACTTTCGTGTATAAGTTTTCCTAGGCTAACAGGAAAGGACGGCAATGGCGTCATGACTCGAACTATAGACATTCCAACGTTTCAGGCGGCGGTCGTTCGCAACTGCTCTCCCACGCTTGCGGGCATCAAGCCGGCATCGCTCTTTACCTATCCCGGCGTCTACGCCCATCAGGATGGTTCGGACGCGACCGCGTCAATCGCAGAACGCCGAGCACGCCTGCTCAACGTTATCGCCCAGTGCAACCGCGAGCTTAACTCGTTCGGCATCCATCTGAGCGTTTTGGTCTGGCGCCCCTGCGGGGCGCTCGTATACGCATATCGGCCCAATAGCCTCGCCACTCACCTTGCTGACCCGCGCGCCAAAACGGCACTCGCCAAGGAGGGCTACGACACCGGCAACCTCTCGGCATGTCTTGTGCACCTGGCATCGCGCATCACGCTCGCAAGCAATAACGCCGCGGAATGCGCATGCGGCCAAACCCGATGCGCATTGGACCATCAAGCGCGCTACGACAACGGCTGCACCTGCGAGTTTCCACACGAAATTGGCTACTTCCTGGGATATCCCTACGACGACGTGCACGAGTTCATCGCCCAACGTGGCGAGAACTACAAGATCTTTGGAGCCTGGAAGGTCTATACGAATGCCGAGCAGGCGCTTGCGACGTTTGATGCGTACCGTGCCTGCACCCAACACCTCACCTTTATCTATCAGCAGGGCTGCAGCTTGGCGCAACTTGTCCAGGCAACCCGATAGAGCATACAAAACGCGGCCGCACGCCGCACAACCGAAAGGAAAACATATGAGCAAGATCGCCGTCGTCTACTGGAGCGGTACAGGCAACACCGAGGCCATGGCAAACTTCGTTGCCGAGGGCGCAACCGGTGCCGGCGCCGAGACAGAGGTCATTTCCTGCGCCGACTTCTCCGCAGACAAGACCGCCAGCTATGACGCCATTGCCTTCGGCTGCCCAGCCATGGGCTCCGAGGAACTCGAGTACGATGAGTTCCAGCCGATGTGGGATGAGGTCAAGGAGACTCTCGACGACAAGAAGGTCGTCCTCTTTGGCTCCTATTCGTGGGCCGAGGGCGAGTGGATGGACAACTGGAAGGCCGATGCCGACGAGGCGGGCGTCAATGTCGTCGATTCCGTCATTTGCTACGATGCGCCCGACGATGAGGGCGAGACCGCTTGCAAGGCCCTCGGAGCCGAGCTCGCGTAACGAACCCAGGACCTCCAAAAGAGTCTGCATCAAAGCGTATCCTTATCCCTACAAAAGAGCGGGGGCTGGATTCAAGTCCAGCCCCCGCTCTTTTATAACGGCAGTTACATCAACCGGCTACGAGATATTGCCCAAGAACGCCTTGGTGCGCTCGCTCTTGGGGTGGTCGAAGACCTCGCTCGGCGTACCCTCTTCCACAATGACGCCGCCGTCCATAAAGACGACGCGGTCGGCGACGTCGCGGGCAAAGCCCATCTCGTGCGTCACGACGATCATGGTCATGCCATCGCGTGCCAGGTCGCGCATGACACCCAGAACGTCGCGAACCAGCTCGGGATCGAGCGCCGACGTGGCCTCGTCAAAGAGCATAACGTGAGGGTTCATCGACAGGGCGCGGGCGATGGCAACGCGCTGCTGCTGGCCGCCCGAGAGCTGGCTCGGCATAAAGTCGATACGCTCGGCAAGACCGACCTTGGTCAGCTCCTCGACGGCGATCTTCTCGGCCTCTTCCTTGCTGCGCTTGAGCACCTTTTGCTGCGCAAGCATGACGTTCTTTTTGACCGACAGGTGCGGGAACAGGTTGAACTGCTGAAACACCATGCCCAAGTGCGTACGCACCTTATTGAGGTCAACGCCCTTGGCGCACACATCCACGCCCTCGACGACAATCGAACCACTCGTAGGATGCTCCAGACGATTGATGCAGCGAAGCATCGTCGACTTGCCCGAGCCCGAAGGACCCAGAACTACGACGACCTCGCCCTTATGCACATCCAGATCGATATCGCGCAGGACCACGTTATCGCCAAAGGCCTTCTGGAGGTTCTTAATGCTGACGACGACCTCGTTCGAGTTATTGGTTTCGCTCATGATAGGACCTCCTTACAGACCGGCGATGTGATCGGCAGGCGTCGCGACAACCTGTCCGGCGCTCTTGGCGGGACGCTTCTTCTTGGTCTCGGTCGTACCCAAAAGCCTCGCCTCAAGACCGCTCACCAAGCGAGCGAGCGGCAGGGTGATGACCAGATAGAACAGGGCGGCAACCACGTACGGTGTAATGGAGCCCGTCGTGGCCACGATGGTACGGGCGTTCATGACGATTTCGACCACACCCACGGCGGCAAGCAGCGACGTATCCTTGTAAAGCAAGATAAACTCGCTGGTCAGCGTAGGCAAAACATTGCGGAACGTCTGCGGAATCATAACGTAGAGCAGCGTCTGGAAGGCATTCATGCCCAGAGAGCGAGCAGCCTCGTTTTGGCCCTTGGGGATCGATTGAATACCGGCACGGAAGATCTCGCACAGGTACGCAGACGAGTTCATGGCCATGACGATAACGCCCAAAACATAGTCGTCCACCTTGACGCCGGCCAACGGCAGACCGAAGAACGCGATATAGATCTGCAGGAACGCCGGCGTACCGCGAATGATATTCACGTAGATGCTGGCGAGGCAGCGCAGGATGCGCGACTTGGAGATGCGCATAAGCGACAGGGCAAAGCCAAAGGGAATTGCCAGCGGAAACGCCACGAGCACGATCGAAAGCGACATAAGGAAGCCCTTGAAGACGATCGGCAGGCTCTGGACCAAAATGACCGGGTTCAGGAACAGGCGCAGGAACATATTGGAGTTCCACGCCTCGACCCACGGCTGCTCCTTAAGGTCGGCCAGGAAGTTATCGAAGGCCGTCACGCCCTTGATCTCCACCGACGGAATCTTGGAGATCTTCTTGGTCGAACCGTCGGCGAGCGTATAGGTGCCGCTAAAGGCCTCATCGCCGCCCTCGACGGGAAACGTCACACCG
>CAUBWQ010000022.1 GCA_958439775.1 uncultured Collinsella sp.
GGCGCTGCGGCTCGTGCGGCAGCGAGCTTTGGGAGGTTTACGAGGCCGCGCATGACGGCAAGAAGGTCAAGTTCCTGTGCCCTGTTCTCGGCTACGACCGCCACTTTGGCATCACCGCCGACCTGGGCATCGAGAACGTTCCCGTCGCGATGACCGACAACGGCCCCGATATGGACGAGATCGAGCGCCTCGTTGCCGCCGATGATTCCATCAAGGGTATCTGGTGCGTGCCCAAGTATTCCAACCCCACGGGTATCACCTTTAGCGAGGACACCGTGCGCCGCCTGGTCGAGATGCCCACGGCCGCGCCCGATTTCCGCATCTTCTGGGACAACGCCTACTGCGTGCACGACCTGTACGACGAGACCGACGAGCTCGCCAACATCTTTGACCTCGCCCGCGCGGCGGGCACCGAGGATCGCGTGGTGGCCTTTGCCTCGACGTCCAAGATCACCTTCCCGGGCGCCGGTATCGGCTTTATCGGCGCGAGCCCCGCGGTCATCGCCGAGTTCTCCAAGTGTCTGAAGGCCGGCCTCATCAGCGCCGACAAGCTCAACCAGCTGCGCCACGTTCGCTTCCTTCCCACTATCGAGGCGGTCAAGGAGCACATGAAGAAGCATGCCGAGTTTTTGCGCCCGCGCTTTGAGGCGGTTGAGCGCAAGCTCACCGAGGGCCTGGGCGAGACGGGCTGCGCTACCTGGACGCATCCTCGCGGGGGCTACTTTGTGAGCTTCGATGGTCCCGAGGGCTCGGCCCAAAAGGTCGCCGCGCTTTGTGCCGACCTGGGCGTCAAGCTCACGCCGGCTGGTGCTACCTGGCCTTATGGCAAGGATTCGCGCGACACCAACATCCGCATCGCGCCGAGCTATCCCACGGTCGAGGACCTGGAGGCCGCGCTCGATGTTTTGGTGCTGGCTGTGAAGCTGGTCGCTGCCGAGCTCGCGCGCGCCGAGCGCGCCTAATACGCGCGATTCCGTACCATCCGCACCCTCGATACGCAAAGGAGCATATACATGGATTTGGGTATTTCCACCAACCCCACGCCGGAGCTCTACACCATTAAGGTGACCGGCGAGATTGATATTTCTAATGCCGACAGCCTGCGCAATGCCATCGATCTGGCGCTTGAGCAGCCCACCGAGGCCGTCGAGCTCGACTTTGCCCAGGTGAGCTACATCGACTCCACGGGTATTGGCGTGCTCGTGGGTGCCGCCCACCATGCGGACGACCACGGAAAGCGTTTTAGCTGCGTCAACGTTCAGCCTCCGGTGATGCGCGTGGTACAGCTGTTGGGCGTCGACCAGGAGATTTCGATCACGGCGGCATAAGCCCTGCCCCAAAAAGGGCCGTGCCGTTTGGCATATGTTTGTGATGCGCTCGGACGTTTTGGCGTCCGGGCGCTATACTTGACCGAATGAATAGACGAGTTCCGGCCGAATGGCGCGGTGCGGGCTCGACTCACATCGAGCCTTGGAGGTATGTGTGTTTGGTATTGGAGAGGGTGAGCTGGCAATCATCGTGGTCTTCGGCTTTTTGCTGTTTGGCCCGGATAAGCTCCCGCAGATGGGCCGCACGATCGGCCGTGCCATCCGTCAGTTCCGCGAGACGCAGGAAAAGATGACGGCCGTTGTTCAGTCCGAGATCATCGATCCGGTAAGCGAAGCCGCGTCGGCCCCGGTCAAGCCCAAGAAGGCTGCCGTCGATGACGATTCCGATGCGGACGAGGATGCCGTCGAGACGGCTGCGCCCGCAAAGAAGGAGACCTTTGCCGAGCGCCGTGCCCGCCTTGCCGCCGAGAAGGCCGCAAGCGAGGGTGCCACCGAGGGCGAAGGCGCTGCTGATGAGGCCGAGCCCGCCAAGGCCGAGCCTGCCGCTGCCACCGTCGATCCCGAACCTGCTGCAGAGCCGGAGCCCGAGCCCGAGCCGGCAGAGCCCACGACGGCCGATCTCTACGCCCGTCGTCCCCGCAAGCGCAAGGCCGTCGTCGACCAGCTCGCTCGCGAGCTCGAGGCCGAGGACGACGCTGCTGCCGCCGACGCCTCGAAGGGAGGCGATGAGTAATGCCTATCGGACCTGCGCGTATGCCGCTCTTTGATCACCTGGGAGAACTCCGTCGCCGCCTGACCAGCGTGGTCGTGTCGGTGTTTGCCGCCGCTATCGTGCTGTATTTCGCCACGCCTGTGGTGCTCGACATCCTGGAAGACCCCATCCGCTCTTTTGTGCCGGACGGTAAGTTCTACATTACCACCACGCTCGGCGGCTTTGGTTTGCGCTTTTCGCTGGCCATCAAGATGGCTGTGGTCATGTGCACGCCCATGATCATCTGGCAGATCCTGGCGTTTTTCCTGCCGGCGCTTCGCCCCAACGAGCGCAAGTGGGTCGTGCCCACGGTGCTCGCCTCGACGGTGCTGTTCTTCCTGGGCGCCATCTTTTGCTACTTCATCATCATTCCTGCGGGCTTTGAGTGGCTCATCGGCGAGACCTCGGCCGTCGCTACGGCGCTGCCCGATCTGGAGAACTACGTCAACATGGAGCTGCTCTTTATGATCGGCTTTGGCGTGGCGTTTGAGCTGCCGCTCATCATCTTCTATCTGTCCGTCTTCCACATCGTGTCCTACGCTGCTTTCCGCGGTGCCTGGCGTTATGTATACGTTGGCCTGCTCGTGGGTTCGGCCGTGATCACGCCCGACGGCCCGCCCGTCACCCTGGGCCTTATGTACGGTGCTCTGCTTTCGCTCTACGAGATCTCGCTCGCTATCGCCCGCGTGGTCATTACCGCGCGCGAGGGCAAAGAGGGCCTGTTCGTGAGCCGTCTGGACCTGTTCTCGGACGACGAGGACGACGAGGAGTAAAACGGTATGCACGAGGTTGGCATTGTCAACGGCATACTCGATACAGTGATTCGCGCGGCGCGTGGGGCGGGGGCCTCGCGCGCCGTTTTGGTAACGCTGCGTATCGGGGATATGACCGAAGTTGTGCGCGAGGCGCTCGACTTTGCGTGGGAGACATTTCGCGATGAGGACCCGCTCACGCGAGGCTGCGAGCTTGCCGTGGAGGAAGTCCATCCACAAAGCGAGTGTCTGGACTGCGGGGAGGTCTTTGAACACGATCGCTTCCATTGCCGCTGTCCCCAATGTGGCGGCGCCAACGTGCGTCTGCTGCACGGCCGCGAGCTCGACATCGCAAGTATCGAAATCGAAACCCCCGACGATTAGCCCGCTAGCCATCTGGTGATGGGGTATAAAGGGGCCAAAGTAAGGAGTGCCGAGTATGGCTGAGAAAACGATTGATATCGCGTCGCCGATTCTGTCGCGCAACGAGCGCCTGGCAGATCAGCTGCGACAGCGATTTAAAGAGACAAACACCTATGTGATCAATGTGCTGTCGAGCCCCGGTTCGGGCAAGACCACCACGATCCTGGGCACCAACGAGCGCCTGCGCGACAAGGCTGGCCTGCGCTGTGCCGTCATCGAGGGCGATATCGCCTCGGATGTCGCCGCCATCACCATGAAGGAAGCCGGCATGCCCGCCATCCAGATCAACACGGGTGGCCTGTGCCACCTCGAGGGCAACATGATCATGGAGGCCGTTGACGCGTTCGACCAGGCGGTGGGCCTTCAAAACATCGACGTCATCTTTATCGAAAACGTGGGCAACCTGGTCTGCCCGGTCGACTTTGACCTGGGCGAGAACCTGTCCATCATGATTCTCTCGGTGCCCGAGGGCGACGACAAGCCCATCAAGTACCCGGGCATCTTCCAGCACGCCGGCGCGCAGCTGCTCAATAAGGTCGACGTGGCCCCGGCTTTCGATTTTGATATGGATAGGTATACTAAGACACTCGATGACCTCAATCCGCAGGCGCCGCGGTTTGCCGTGAGCGCGCGCAAGGGCGAGGGCATGGATGCCTGGTGCGATTGGCTCATCGGGCAGATCGAGCAAGCAAGGGCGTAAATCGGCCGCCATACGGGCGGGCGTAGCCGCAGAGACACGAGATAGGAGCCTCTTTTGAAGCTCATCATCGCCGAGAAAAACGACGCCGCGCGTCAGATCGCCGAGCGTCTGTCCACGGGCAAACCCAAAAAGGACAAGGTGTACAACACCGCCATCTACCGTTTTGAGTGGAAGGGCGAGGAGTGCGTGACCATCGGCCTTGCCGGTCACATCCTTGCGCCCGATTTTTGCGACAGCGTGCTGTTCGATAAAAAGCTGGGCTGGTATTCGGTTACCGAGGACGGCGAGATGCTGCCGGCCGACATGCCCGATGGTCTGGCACGCCCGCCCTACGACACCAAGCGCAAGCCGTTTCTTGCCGACGGCATCTCCATCAAGGGCTGGAAGCTCGAGAGTCTGCCGTATCTCACCTGGGCACCCGTCATTAAGCTGCCGGCCGAGAAGGAACTCATCCGCTCGCTTAAGAACCTCGCCAAAAAGTCCGACAGCGTCATCATCGCCACGGACTTTGACCGCGAGGGCGAGCTGATCGGTTCGGACGCTCTCAACAAGGTGCGCGAGGTGGCGCCCGACTTGCCGGTTGCCCGCGCCCAGTACTCTTCGTTTACCAAGGCCGAGATCACGCACGCCTTCGATAATCTCGTCTCACTCGACCAGAATCTAGCCGACGCCGGTGAGAGCCGCCAGCATATCGACCTCATTTGGGGCGCGGTGCTCACGCGCTATCTGACGCTCGCCAAGTTCGGCGGCTTTGGTAACGTGCGCTCTGCCGGCCGCGTGCAGACGCCGACGCTCGCCCTGGTGGTCGAGCGCGAGCGCGAGCGCATGGCGTTTGTGCCCGAGGACTATTGGCAGATTCGCGGCATGGGTGCCGCGCAGGGCGCTGCCGAGGACGACCGCTTTAAGATCGCGCACAAGACGGCGCGTTTTACCGACAAGGATGCTGCCGAGACGGCGTACGGCCATGTCGACGGCGCCAAGACGGCGACCGTTGCCGCGGTGACCAAGCGCTCGCGTAAGCAGCAGCCGCCCACGCCGTTTGCGACGACCTCGCTGCAGGCTGCCGCCGCGGCCGAGGGCATCTCGCCTGCGCGTACGATGCGCATCGCCGAGTCCCTCTACATGGCCGGTCTCATCAGCTACCCGCGTGTCGATAATACCGTGTACCCTGCGACGCTCGATCTGGGCGCCGTGGTGAGCGACCTGGCAAAGATCAACCCGGCGCTGGCGCCCGTGTGCAAAAAGGTGCTCGCCGGTCCCATGAAGCCCTCGCGCGGCAAAGTCGAGACCACCGACCACCCGCCTATCTATCCCACGGGCGAGGGCGATCCGTCCACGCTCGACGGCGGCCAGCGCAAGCTCTACGACCTCATCGCCCGTCGCTTCCTGGCGACGCTCATGGGGCCCGCGACCATCGAGAACACCAAGCTCGAGCTCGACGTGAACGGTGAGCCGTTCGTGGCTTCGGGCGATGTGCTCGTGACCCCTGGCTTCCGCGAGGCCTACCCGTACGGCCTTAAACGCGACGAGCAGATGCCGCCGCTGGAGCAGGGCGATACGGTCGACGTGTTCGACATTAAGCTCGAGGCCAAGCAGACCGAGCCGCCCGCGCGCTATAGCCAGGGCAAGCTCGTTCAGGAGATGGAAAAGCGCGGCCTGGGTACCAAGTCCACGCGCGCGAGCATCATCGAGCGTCTGTACGCCGTGCGCTATCTCAAAAATGATCCCGTTGAGCCGAGCCAGCTAGGCATCGCCATCATCGACGCGCTGACGCAGTTTGCCCCGCGCATCACGAGCCCCGATATGACCAGCGAGCTCGATGGCGATATGACCCGTGTGGAGCGCGGCGAGGATACCGAAGAGCATGTCGTGACGCACTCGCGCGCGCTGCTGGCTGGCGTGCTCGACGAGCTGCTCAAGCACACACAGGAGCTGGGCGACGCCATTAGCGACGCCGTCACGGCCGATGCGCGCGTGGGCGCCTGCCCCAAGTGCGGCAAGGACCTGGTTATGAAGACGAGCGCCAAGACCCGCGGCAGCTTTATCGGCTGCATGGGCTGGCCCGACTGCGACGTGACCTATCCGGTGCCGAGCGGCGTCAAGGTAAGCCCGCTCGAGGGCGAGGCGGCCGTGTGCCCCGAGTGCGGCGCGCCGCGCATTAAGTGCCAGCCGTTCCGCCAGAAGGCCTTCGAGATTTGCGTGAACCCCACGTGCCCCACCAACTACGAGCCCGATCTTAAGGTGGGCGAGTGCAAGGTGTGCGCCGAGGCAGGACGCCATGGCGACCTGATCGCGCACAAGAGCGAAAAGAGCGGCAAGCGCTTTATCCGCTGCACCAACTACGATGACTGCGGCGTGAGCTATCCGCTGCCGGCGCGCGGCAAGCTCGAGGCGACGGGCGAGACCTGTCCCGAGTGCGGCGCTCCCATCGTGGTGGTCAACACGGCGCGCGGCCCGTGGCGTATCTGCGTCAACATGGACTGTCCGACCAAGGAGAAGAAGCCCGCCCGCGGTCGCAAGACCACGACCAAGGCGAGCACGGCGAAGAAGACCACGGCGGGAAAGAAGACGACGGCCAAGAAAGCAGCCGCCGACAAGTAACGGCGCAGTCGAAACATTACCCAAAAAACGAGCGAGGACCCCGCGATCCTCGCTCGTTTTTTTGACCGGCAGTTAGGGACGTTCCTTTTCTGCCGGCAGTTTAGGAACGTCCCTAACTGCCGGCTCGGGAACGACAAAGCACTAGTTCACCTCGACAGGCTTGGCGTCGGGATAGCGCTCCTCAAAGTCTAGGCGGTACTTATTGTCATTGGTGCCCGCCACGTTGTCGCGCGACAGCGGCGCCACGATCTCATTCTTGTGGTCCGCAGGCTTGGCGTATTTCAGGCTGATCTCCCAGGCATCACAGATTGCGTCAATGCGGTGATCCAGGTCGTCGTACAGGGCGATGATGTCCTTCCAGGAGCTGTAGTTCTTAGAGCTCGTCGGGACGTCCAGGTCCTCGACGATGTCGTAATACTGCTCGATGGTGTCCTCCGTGCGCTCGGCGACGTCGGCGAGATTTTGACGGGTGGTTCGATCCTCTTCCAGATAGCTGCCGTTGAAGTTCTGCGCGCAGCCACGGACGTAGTTGTCGAGGTCTTCGAGCAAGTCGTAGTATTCGCTCAGTCGGCGGTAGAGATTCTGCTCGGAGAGCGTTGCTTCGCCGCCATCCTCGTCGTCATCGTCATCATCGTCGTACAGGCTGTTGGGATCGCCGAGAGGCTTTAGGTCATCGTCGTCGACGTCATGGTGCAGCTTAGCTACCTCGGCAGACGTCTGCGTGGCGGCGTTGTCGAAAGGCTTGATCACAAAGAAAACGACCAGGGCGATGATGATCGCCACCAGCACAACGATAACGGCGATAAGCGGCCCGGTGCCGCTCTTTTTGGGAGCGGGGGTCTGTGGCGAAGCGGGCGCGTATGCGGGAGCCGGCTGCTGTTGGGGCGAGTCGCTCGCGACGGGTATGCGCTGCGTGGTCTCGACGGCCGCGGGGCCTGCGGCGGGGTCGGGGCGATAGGCGAGGGGGTCGTCCGCCTTGACTTGCGGCGTATCAAGGGAGCCGGTCTGCTCAAAAGCGGGCTGGCTATCGCTCGCGGTTGTTTGCTCAACAGGTGCACCGCACGAGGTGCAGAACTTGGCATTATCTGCAAGAAGCTTGCCGCACGAGGCGCAATACCGAGACATTGCCACTCCTTTCGCCACATTTCAATGCAATACGACGATTATACCCAGCGTCCAAAATTCCCCATCATAAGTTGCGGTGAAATAGGGACTGTTTGGCGGTCTCAGAGCTTCAATCAGTCCCTATTTCACCGCAACTTCGGGGATGCCTCGATGGCTAGGTTGGATTTGGGACGCGCCTGCCCCTGGGGTATCATGGCTTGGTTGCTATAACTTGCATTTTCGCGCCTTGTAGGAAGGGGCTGCGCCCATGGCTTTTGAGCCCGCTCAACATAGCTTTATCACGCTCGAGGGCGTCGACGGCGCCGGCAAGTCCACGCAGGCGCGCCTGCTTGCCCGTACGCTCGAGCTCGCTGGATACCAGGTTGTGAGCCTGCGCGAGCCGGGCGGCACCGCCATCAGCGAAAAAATCCGCGCCCTGCTGCTCGACCCCGCCAATACGGCGATGGGCGACACCTGCGAGCTGCTGCTCTACGAGGCCGCGCGTGCCCAGCTGGTGCACGAGGTCATAGCTCCCGCCCTCGCTGCCGGCAAGATGGTCCTGTGCGACCGTTTCTACGATTCCACGACCTGCTACCAGGCGTTTGCCGACGGCCTCGACCGCCAGATGGTGCGCGATGCCAACAACCTGGCTGTCGCCGGTACGCATCCGGCGCTCACGCTCGTCTATCACATCACGCCCGAGCAGGCGGCACTGCGCATGGCCGCCCGCGGTGCGGCCGATCGCATGGAGGCCAAGGGCATGGCCTTCCAGGAGCGTGTCTACCAGGGATTTTGCGCAATTGCTGCCGAGGAGCCAGACCGCGTAAAGCTCATCGACGCCACTGCGTCGATCGCAGACGTCTTCGCGCAGACGGTCGAGCTGGTTCGCGCGTACGGTCTCGACATTCCCCAAGACGCCGTCGCCGCCGCGCTTGCCAAGGAGGCCGAGTAACATGGCCCCCGCTCAGGCAAGCCTGCTGGCCAAGCTCGACACCCAACAGCGCGTGCGCGACTTTTTGACCAACGCCATCGCAAGCGGCCGTGCATCGCACGCCTACCTGTTCTTGGGTGCGCCCGGTGCCGGTAAGCTCGACGCCGCATGGGCGCTCGCCCAGGCATTCCTGTGCGAGCAGGACGGCTGTGGTTCGTGCGACAGCTGCGTGCGCGTCGCCCGTCATACGCATCCCGACGTGCACTATTACACGCCCGAGAGCGCTACGGGCTACCTCATCGCGCAGACCCGCGAGCTGCTCGACGACGTGCCCCTGGCACCCATCCGCGCCAAGGCAAAGGTCTACATCATCGACCGTGCCGAACAGCTGCGCGCCAACACCGCCAACGCGCTGCTCAAAACGCTCGAGGAACCGCCCGAGGGTGTCATGTTCATCCTGTTGGGCACCTCGGCCGACGTGATGCTGCCCACCATCGTGAGCCGCTGCCAGTGCGTACCGTTTCGGCTGGTTTCGCCCACTGTGGCTGCGCAGGCCGTGAGCCGCGCCACCGGTCAAGATCCCACGCGCTGCCGCATGGCCGTTGCCGTGGCGGGCAGTCCCACGCGCGGTATCGAGTTCCTCAAGAGCGCCGAGCGCCAGGACGCCCGTCGCCAGATGGTCCGTGCCATCGACTCGCTCATCGCCGCCGACGAGGCCGATGTGCTCAGTCGCGCCAAATCGCTCATCGTCGCCGTCAAGGCGCCGCTCGCCGAGGTCAAGTCCACGCAGGAAAAGGTGCTCGAGCAAAATGCCGACTACCTGTCGCGTGGAGCATTGAAGCAGCTTGAGGACCGCAACAAGCGCGAACTCAACGCGCGCGAGCGTTCGGGTATCATGGAAGCGCTGGCGAGCGCGCGGACGCTCATGCGCGACGTGCTGCTGACGCTTCAGGACGAGGCAGCCGACGTGGTGAACGAGGACGTGCGTGACACAATCGGCCGGCTTGCCGCCGCGACGAATGTTGCGGGTGCCACTCAGGCGCTTGAGGCGGTTGCCACCGCTGAGCGCAACATCGCCAGAAACGTTACTCCCCAGCTGGCCATCGAGGTCATGCTGTTCGATATCAGGAAGGCACTGAAATGCCGTTAGTCGTACCCGTTAAGTTTACCTACGCCTCGCGCGACCTGTGGTTCGACCCACAGGATCTGGATATCCTCGAGGCCGATTATGCCATCTGCTCCACCGAGCGCGGAACCGAGATCGGCCTGGTCACGGCCGACCCCTTCGAGGCGCCGCAAGACGAGCTCGGCCAGCCGCTCAACCCCGTCCTGCGCGTGGCGAGCGACGTCGAC